>CATPCK010000482.1 GCA_955652655.1 uncultured Ktedonobacteraceae bacterium
ATGTAGTAAGAGACACCATTTGCCGAAAAAGAGATCTTATAGACCCAATCACGACAGTAAGATTGGGAAGTAGCAATGTCATGACTAAACCGACAGCTACCGCATCCCAGACGATATTTTCTGGGATATTCAGGAAGGCAACAGGGAGCAATATGACACCGAAAGCGAGACAAATGATCGCTGATTGTAACCAACGAACCCGATTAAGAATTAGGTCTGTAGTCCATTGGGTAAATATATTGCGCTCCTCATTCATCCGTTCGGCGGGCGGAACGAATTGTGGAGGTTTTATCAATGGCTTAGGACGAGTGATATAAGCTAGGTAGATCATTGCCAGAACTATTGATAGACCTAAAAAGATAGTTGGTGCAAGGCCTTGAACAGGTAAAGGCCGCTTCACGTCTTTAGCAATACTAAATGATAAACCAAGAACTACAGCATATGCACCACCAATTGTACTGGCAGCCTTTTCTATAAACATTGCTCTTGCCTGGGCGCGGTCGATTTGTCCCTTCGCCACGTCAAGATAAGCACTATATAATGCCTTCTTCAGAGGATAGTCGCTGGCACGCAGAGCCTTATCATGCTCCAAGATAGCTGTATACTGTGCTAGGATGATTTGAAGCTGCGTTTGGTAACGCAACTTCTTTAGTTCTAACTCGGGATCATCTTTTGTAGTTTCAGGAAGAGGCGGTAACTCATCTTCAAACTGATTGAACACTGTAGGTCCTTTCCCTCATGCTCAGTTGAAGTACTCCCTGGTTTTTAGTGATGCACTGCTCTTTTCCTTTTCAATTCTTTGGTTCTTCTCGTTATCTAGAGGATCTTCTTTACTTCACCTGCTTTTGCTCTTCGGCAGCAGTTCGGTCAATAGTTTGATCTTCCTGTTTTAAATACTCCTCTTTATTTATTATTTCAATTGTTCGTCGCTGCTGATCATATTTGGTACCAGGAATTTTAGATGGACCGACAGGGCCCCCACCATCCGCATAATGCGGTGGAGCCCCAGATTTAGGAATGTGTATACGAGGTTGATAGAGTGTCCCGTCTTCATAGTGCAGGAATTCGGCTTCAGAAAACGTATTTCGTTCGTAATCGCAGTATTGCATTGCTACAATCCTTCAGCTATTCACAAATGGGAGGATTGACTGTAAACTCTTGGCAAAAATAGTTTCTACAATGTTAGTATAGCAGAGACAATTTTAAAAATCCAGCAAGGATGAACCTTTTTTGTAACTACTCAGGTCCCCAAGCGACCGGTAAGGGTTGGCCATGGAAGACAGCGGTCAGAGCAGACAGCAGAGAATGTCCTTGCTTCTGCATTGTCGAGAGATAACTGCGGATGCGGCAAAAAGCGGTAGCTCCAGTCGCACTGCGAAAGGTGCCAGCCATCTTTTGCTGAACTTTGGCCCAGCGCAGATCCCGCTCGGCCTGGTTGTTGGTAAAAGGAATGCGCAGGTCGTCGAGCAAAGCCAGCACTTGCTCGGCACGCGCCATCAGCGCATCCAGCAGATTCTTGGCCTGGCTTTGCTTCTGCCTGCCTTTATGCGATGCTGCCGAAGACGGAGGTGGGGGCGGTTGAGCGGCATAGCCAGCCGCCAGAATCTCGAAATAGCGAGCGACCCAGTCGTCGCGCTCGAGAGCGGGAACAGCGCTCAGGTGGCGCAGACGCCACTCCTGACAGGCATCATGCAGATCGAGCAAGAAGTCGTGCATCTCCCCAGCCCACTGCTGATGCTCCTGCTCGGCCACTGCCACACAGTCTCGCACGAGGTGGGCTCCACAGATGCTGTGAACACAATCATAGGCATCATAGCTGGCAAAACGGTCGTGCATGCCTCGCCCGGCAAATCGCGGCCAGATGCCGATCTCGTCCATGGCCTCTCGGCCTCGCGACGCATGCCAGGCCAGATGGGTCAGGAAGCGGGTGCAATTCACATGCAGCCAATGCAGCATCCCATACACGCGGATGCTGGTCTCATCTCCATGCTGGAGGTGGCTGGCAACGATCAGCTCAGCAATGCGCGCAACCGTGGGTGCCAGCCGCTCTGCCGCCAGTTCACTCCACTGGATCAAGGTGCCTTCCGAGATCTGGCATCCGCAGAGCGCCGCGAGCGCCTCGCAGGTACGAGCTGTTGGCAGCAATTGCCCCTGGTGCAGATAGACGGCCAACGCTTGCAGGTGAGGACCATACTGGACCGGTGCGCTGACCGAAGCAGGAAAGCTGCCCAGGCTGGTGGTGTGACAGGTTGGGCAACAGATGGCTTCGATCTGATGCTCTTGGGCCAGCAGGCGAATGTCAGGCAAGTCGAGCACTTGACGGCGTTCTGCGACCTGGCCTGGGACAGCGCTGAGGTCCTCACTGCACTGACGGCATACCTGGGGACGGTGACCTACCACTTCATCTGGCTGCTCCACCATCGAGAGGGTGTGCCCAGGGTGTCCCGCCTGACCTCCTGGTGGCTTGCCACTGGGACGACGCGAACGGCGTGGCAGACGCGCCAGCCCATCAGAAGAGGGCGGCTTACTGCTCGTGCGACTGTCTTTGGCCAAGCGGTCTTCCAGCTCCTTGATCCGAGCTTGCGCCTGGGCCAATTGCTCTTGCAACGGCAGCAGTTGGGCCACCAACGCTTTGAGGATGCGATTTTCTTCCCGCAGGGCTTGCAGTTCTTCTTCGTTCGTCATGGGTGTACTTTAGTCGGTTTCCTCTCCTTTGGCAAGTCTGTAGGAGACCTGAGTAGTTACGATTTTTTTAGGTAGGTGTGTATGATAATCAACTAAAGACGAACAGGAATAGGCACAAAAGATGACCGCACCATTGCAAACCATTTCTACACCTGGCGTTAATAATGCGCCCTCCTTGTCTATATTAGATAATAGAAAGGAAAGGGAAAGCCAGCAATCTGCTTCTTTCGGCGAGCCCGAGTATACTTTCGGGGATCGTGTGAGGATATGGATTACGGGCTACTGCGCCTCTTTCATACTGACCGGAGTAATGATTCCCATCGTCTCCTCCGCTATACTGGTAATCATATACCTCTCGTTCCCCGATCTCGTAGTGAACCTTTCGCCTATTGTCCGGCTGGATTCACATTCTGCATGGCATATCCTGTTTCTCGCACATTTATCGACCATCGTTCTCTGGCTAATGGTAGCTTTGGTTCGCTATCCCGACGCTAGCGTACAATCAGCCAATGCAGGTAGTTACGGTTTACTAAAAGGCTGCTTATGTCACTTACGAGCCAAACTTGGTATAAATGGTACGGACCACGACCTGAGGATGCTGGAGAAAAAGTGTGAAGACATCAAAGAGGCAATAGATCAAATTCGTGATATACACAAGCCTCTCGAAGATACCAACGACGATCGTAATCATGCAGCTTTGACAACTGCGCTTGCTTCCTACATTGACATCCGTAAATTGTTGTATCACTCTCCCACAGGTCTTCTTTGGGCATTTGGCTTTGGATACTGCACTGCCTGGCGCCTTGTCCACCAGGCTGAGGAGGCGATTATCGAATTTGATGGTATCCAGGAAATCATCTATGGAGCGATGAGAGACAAAATGGCTCTTCAAGGCTCCGAGATTAGCGCAAAGGATGAACTCCTCGATACATTGATCCAGGCAGTAATGGTGCTTCAACCGGCAGCGGGAGTGTACCTTAAAGAGCATCAGCCTGATAAGAACAGCATAACCCTGGCAGATCTCAAAGAAAGAGCGTTCGAGGAGTTCCTGTCACGCCAGGGTATCTCGCTTCAGCAGGACAATAATGATACTTCTAATATGGCTAAGGCTACCGCCCGTTCCGCGCTTCGCCGGGTAAAGAGAGCGCTCAACACCTTGCAAGATAGAGGTTGGGAAGGACTTCTCCGTGCGCGCAACAGGCTCCTTGCTGCGATAGCAATCACCGGGATAGCGACACATGTCATGCTATGTATTACCATTCTAACCGCTTTCAGAGATAGAGATTCTATCATAGCAGCGACAGCATTCTACCTGGTCGGAGCAATATCAGGTCTGTTCGGCAGGTTTTACCAGGAGTCTCTGGCTGGGAGCGCTGTCGATGATTTCGGCTTTTCTACTGCTCGCCTCATTGCGACTCCGTTGCTTTCTGGATTGGCCGGCATTGGTGGTGTGCTGGTTCTAATAACACTTACTGCGCTAGGTGGATCGGCTCTGCATCCTTCAAATGGGCAACTGGCATTAGCGCAAATATTCGACGTGAAGCCTCAATCTTTGCTCATGGCCGCCGTCTTCGGCTTGACTCCCAACCTGCTCATCAAAGGCCTGCAGAACACAGCCAGGAAATACGAGTCTGCCATACAGAGCAGCAGGATAACAGAACAAGGTACGGCAGATAAGAAGGCTTAAGGAACTCGTCTTACCTGGCCAGTATTCGTTAAGGCCAAAACAATCGCGACGAGCGTAGAGAAGGTCAAGGAGAGCGCCATAGAACGATATTTGTCTTTTTTCTCACGTAATGCTCTTGCCCAGGCGAGCCAGTATCCCATTGCAGGAAGTATGACGACAAGAGGCTCTATTGTTCCTGTATTCATTGATGTTCTCCTTCTAGTCTTTCAGTGAGTTCGCTCTGAAATTATCTGTCCTCTTCAATGTAAGCTATTTGTTCGCGCAAAGATATCGCATGGATAACAGAACAGCTGTTATGAAACTCACACATATATTGATGGCTATGACCTCGTTTATTTACCTGCTCGTGTTCCTGGGCGACAATCATGATCGTAACATCAAGAACATGATCATCGTACCGCTGGTGTATTTTTTGTCGCATCTGAGTGCGGTAATCGAAGCCTATGCGTTGATTACGCAGAGGAGAGGGTGTATGAAAAAGTTGTAGGTAATATGAAAAAGTTGTAGGTAAACTGTAGGAGCCGATTGATCGGCTGTAATAGGCGTCAACCTAAGGAGGTGGAAACAGAATAAGTGGTGGAGAGATACAACAATTGGTGGCAGTATTCGTAGGGGCGGAGGTGGAGTTGGGTGGAGTGGGGACCCTTGTGG
>CATPCK010000483.1 GCA_955652655.1 uncultured Ktedonobacteraceae bacterium
CCATCGAACCAGGCCCATAAGTCACACAGGAGTAAACCGATCGCGCCTGCTACTGCAAACGTATAGCGATCAAGATCACTTTCGGTTCGTATCTTCCAGTCGTTAGCAACCCAGTTGGCCATACGCTCCGCCATAGCTGCGGTCGCATCCCAAATACGTGGCGCAACTGGCTCGGGTGCAAAACACGCCCATTCACTGATACGTAGCGTTACCTCCGGTAGTGTGTCTTTCTGTTTATTGTACGTTGTAGAAAAACCGCTATGTGTGAAGGTAGCTACCGACGTCTGGGCCTGTAATAGACTGCTGATAGAGCGCAAATATCTCATCTTCCCGGGCTTGTCGAGGGTAGGATGGTCTTCAATCTCATCAATGGCACGCATGCAGAGATAGGCTGATGAAACTGCCTCTTGGAGCCCAGAAGGCAAATGGCTGATTGGAATAAAAAACGTTCGGCTTGTTTTCTTCAGCATGTCCAGCACGTCTTGATGTAGACCCATGTGTTGCCTCCTACTAGTGTACTACTTGTTGCATGGGTAAGAATGCTCACCCTGATTATCACTTAGCATAACATAATAGGTCACCTGTTGAACATTTGGTTAGAATAGTAGAATAGTAATAGGACGCAGGAAAGCCAAACTTTGAGGAAGTGATGGTATCAGTTCCCTTCTCTTCAACGTACCATATGTAGTTAGCGTATGCACATTGTGTGCTGGAGGAGCCATCATGAAAGAAATAGTGACGGCGGAACGTTTGATCAAGCAGAAATTGGCAGCATTCGAACAGCTCCAGGCGGAGTTTGAGGAGAGTTTTCACTTCGTGCAGGACGTTCATGGACAGCGGCGTTTTCCTACATTCTCCGTTGCTGATTCTGTTCACTATCTCCATGCTCTCTGGGTCTGCGAATGTAAAGATCGCCTGTTAAGTATTTACAAGAATATCGGGCGTTATGAAGGGAGACGTTGCCTTGAACTCTTGCTAGGCTGGCAAGAGGGTGATACTGCTAATGTAGTGGATTTTCTCGATCGTAAATTGGATATGCTTCCTGTCGCTGATATTACGCGTCAGCTTCACCAGGCTCTTCACCATGATAACGATAAAAATCTAGCCCGCCGTCTTAAGCATGGGCGATTGGTCATGCTTAATCGCGGGATGAATCTGATGCATGCTCTGGATGCGATCTTTGCAGTAGAGGAAGACCTGCTGGTGAAGGAAGTGCAAATCGCGTGTATGCAGTATGCGCATCATCCCTCACAAATAGAAGAGCAGATTGGGGAGATGGACACCCCCCTCTACTCTTATATACCTCATCGGTCCCTGGCGCGGCGCAACATGGTGCTTATGAATAAACTCGGTGTCGATGTCATATCCAGACCAACAGATCTGCCTGGCCAACGTTCAAGGCGTGTGCTTGAACCGGCTGAACCTATGAGCCCTTTTGCCGAACAGGTCATTGAGGGTTACCTGGATATGACTTCTCCACAGTTCAACAACTTAAAAGGGCATCGCTTCGTTGATCGCCATGAGCGTAGAAATGATCGGCAGGTGTGAGTGATATGCCCTCTCCTCTTTGCTGAACGCGCTACAAATGAAATTACGATGTTGATGCCGGCCCAGGGGCTGGATTGATGGGTAACAGCATTGGTGGCCTTGTCTGCTGGTTAAAATCGAAGTCATTGATCAAATTGCCAAGTTGTGCTACATTCTCGCGCACATCAGGACGAGGATCAGGTCGACCGTCGGTCTTGGGGTCGATACGTTGCCCATTAAGGAAATCATCCTCGATAAACTTGACATACGCGTCAAAACTGAGCGTCTGATGATCAATATAACCCTGCTTGGCATAGGGGCTGATCACCAAACCCGGTACCCGTAGACCATATCCATTTTCATCGACCGTTGGGGGCACAACGTGATCATAGAAACCGCCCCAGTCATCCCAGGCAAGGAAAATTGCGGTACTATTCCAGTCCGGTCCTTGCATAATAGCATTGATGAGACCCGTCACATACCCTTGACCTGTACTGACCCTGGCGGGCGGATGTTCACTATTCTTGCCATTGGGGACAACCCAGGAAACAGCGGGCAATGTGCCATTTTTAGCCGCAGTATAGAAATTGGTGAGTTGTTGAATGTTACCAAGCTGGCCATCCTGCTTCACTGTGTCGAAGTAAGGTAATGGATTCCATATTTGTGGTGTGCCCGCATGCTGTGGTTTGGGAGTGCAGGTTATAGCGGAGTCATCTTCGCAGTCTGGCTGAGTTCCATCTGCTACGTAATAGGCCCAATTCACATTCGCTTTGTGTAACAGGTATGTCAGGTCAGTCCAGGCATAGTCAGGCCTTTTCAGCGGTAATCCATTGCGCCGCCCTTGTATCGAATCAGGGCTTTGTAGCTCATTATGACAACTCATCGGGTCCCCTTGTTGTGTACATTTTGCCGACCATTCGGATACCATGAAGAGGTGCTCTGGTAAACTCCACGAGGAGTTTGGCTCGAACATGTGGTCTTGTAGCGCAAAATGGTTGGCATAGGCCCAATAGTTCGGAATTTCGCGCGCATCATGATATCCCATTACATCAGGTAGGTGCTGGTTTAACACAGTGCAGGCGGGATCAAAGGGCCCCGTACATTTGGTTTTGCGTCCATGACGAATTTGTTGGATGAAGCCGTCCATCTTGCCCCCATCAATGTCATTGGCGGCATTGATTTGCCCGTGGGGGCCGCCGTAATTCAGGTCTGCCGGATTATGAAACGGCTTCACACATTGATGTGTCAATGGGTCATTGACACAGATCGTTGGAACGCCGTTTTGCATGGGAATACCGTCTGCACCGGGATACGTACCAAAGTAGGTATCGAACGAGCGATTTTCTTGCATAATCACGACTACGTGCTTAATCTTGTGAATATCACCGCTTTGACTTGAAGAACTGGAAGGTAATGCACAGCCCGCGAGAGCGGTTGTAGCAAAGAGAAACGAAAGGGCAAGAGTAAGAAATCTCTGAATCTTTTTAGAGATGCTATCCAGGGGTACTTTCATGTGTTCGTCTCACTTTTCAGCTTAACTGTTAGTTCATTTTTTTACTCGATCGTCGAAATCATCAGTAGTAAACACTACTATGTCATTCATGACGTCAGAATCTTACTCCCGCTATTCTAACAGGCCAAAATCAAGAAAGTCTCAAGGGGAGTTAAGGATTTTGTCAGTGTTACATTTAGCACATATAATAATAGTGCGACAGCATACTTTGTTTTGTGATACGATGGAAGAACATACAACCTCTTTTAGCGTAGCGCGTAGAATCTTCATACTATAACTTCCAACAGGAAAATGAGGCTTGGGAAATGAAAGACGACAACGAGAAAAGATCATGGGTACTGGTCGCCCTCTGGTTTGGCTCCATTGCTCTTATAGGTCTCCTGAAGCGCACACTTGAGAGGCAGAGACCCTTCTAGGGATCAGGAGAAACAAGTATAATAGAGAAAAGCGTTCTCCATCCGTGTAGCAAACAGAAGTTCAGGCCTATGCGCTGACTCCTGAGCACCTGGTGGTCATCTTTGATGACCTTGATCTTCCCATGGGCGTCCTTCGACTGAGAGAACGAGGAGGAGCAGGTGGACATCAAGGCTTCGCTCATATCCTCTCCCTTCTGGAAACGCATCATCTGCCTCGCTTGCGCGTTGGCATAGGCCATCCCTCCACGACGGAGAAAGAGCTCGTGCGTACCTATGTCACAGCAATGCCATCCAACCAGGAGTGGCTCGTTTTGGAGCGGGTCGAAGTACGAGCAGTAGCCGCGCTCGAACTACTGCTTGAATATGGCATCTCTCATACCATGAACCTGATCAATCACTCCTCGACAATGCAGCGCGTGCTGGGGCAGGGGGAATGCTGACGCAAATTCACAGACCCTGGACGCAAATCATTCTGTGTAGCGTCCCCCTCTATAATATGTTATACTCCACTTCGCTGTGAAGAAAGTGATTCCATTTGTTTATAAAATTTTGGTGGGATAATTCATGTTTTACGATCATACAAAAATATTTGTCAAAGCAGGTGATGGTGGAAACGGCTCTCGTCATTTTCGTCGTGAAAAGTTCGCCCCCCTTGGTGGGCCAGACGGGGGAGATGGTGGTCGAGGTGGCAGTGTGTACCTCGAAGCTACAACGAACTTGAATACCCTGATAGATTACCGCTATCGCCAACAATTTAAGGCTGGTGTGGGTGGCCCAGGTATCCGCCAGAAAATGCATGGGGCCAAAGGTGAAGATATTATTCTGCCTGTACCCTGTGGCACCATAGTTCGCGATGCTGAAACCAATCAAATAATCGCGGATCTCGTAGAGGATGGGCAACGTGTAATGGTGGCACGTGGCGGGCGTGGCGGCCTGGGAAACGTCCATTTTGCTACATCAACGCACCAGGCGCCACAAGAAGCTCAGAAGGGTGAACCGGGCGAGGAACGATGGATACAGCTTGAACTACGTCTGATAGCTGATGTCGGACTGGTTGGCTATCCGAACGCGGGTAAATCGACCCTGCTCTCGGTGGTTACAGCGGCCCGGCCGAAGATTGCTGACTACCCCTTCACCACACTCTCACCGAATCTCGGTGTGGTAGCTGTGGGTCAACCTGGCAGCGGGGATGAATTTGGCTTCGTGCTTGCCGATATTCCCGGCTTGATCGAAGGCGCAGCGCAGGGAGTTGGCCTCGGACATGAATTCCTCCGCCATGTGCGACGGACTCGTCTATTGATACATATGCTCGATGGTGCATCGTTTGAGCGTGACCCATGGCAAGACTTTCAAACGATCAACCAGGAACTGCGTGAATACGATGAACAATTGGCCCTTCGCCCGCAAATTGTCGTCCTCAATAAAATAGATCTACCAGAAGCCCAGGAGCGCTGGCCGGCACTGAAGGCACAGGCTGAAAACGCGGGCTATCCTGTTTTTGCTATCTCCGCTGCATCGCACCAGGGAACAGAGGAACTTATGCAGTTTACCGTTAAACGATTGCAAGAACTTCGACAAGAGGAGATGGAGAGTACTTCGGCAGACGTCAATACCGAAGCGCCGGGTACGATACTGCGCCCCCAACCCGAAGATGCATTTACCGTCTCAAAGGAAGACGGTGTTTACCTTGTGCGTGGGAAGCGGGTCGAGCGCGCCGTCAATATGACAGATCTGGAAAATGAGGAGGGTATGGACCGTTTGCAAGTGACACTGAGAAGAATGGGCGTCACAAAAGCTCTTGAGGAAGCAGGCGTACAGGTGGGGGATAAAGTCCGTTTCGCCAAAGTAGAATTATACTGGGGGGAATAAGACACGGGTGAAGTGGGTGGTGATTAGTTCACCACTTCACTACCCACTAAACAACTTAACAAGAAATTTGTGATATACTTGCAACGGTTACTAATACTTGCTGTACGCTTAGAACCTCTAAAACTCTAGCACTGATGTACAGAACGCGAGAAAAGCAGGCATATGGGAGAGACATTACACCTACTCTTTCGCAGGCGTGAGAATGGCGCCTTTGAGTTGCAAGTGAGAGAAAACTGGTCTGGGCGTACAGTGAGCGGAAGTTTTGTTCCTCCATATACCGGGAGACAACTGAACGCCCTGCAAAAAAGACTGAACAAATTGAACAGTAGCACCAATGATCTGCGCGACATTGGGTATCGTCTTTTTTTAGCGTTGTGTGGCTCTGAGACCCCTGGCACAAGTCGCCGCGAACTTTCGGAGCAATCCGTTCAAGCCATGTTACGTAGCGTGATTCAGCGGACCCTCCGCCGTCGTGGGACGGTTGCTTTGACCTTTAGTTTTGCCCCAGGTTGCGACGAATTTGTACGTTATCCCTGGGAGTTGCTCCACAATGGTGAACACTTTCTGCTTGCCTCGGGCGTCTTCTCGCTTACCCGTGCACTCCTTCGCCCAGAGGAGACCGTTGACTGTGATCTGCCCGTCCATCCGCCGATGCGCATGCTCTACATTAGTGCTACTCCCAAGAATTGCACACCCTTAGAGACAGAGCGCAGCTTTGAAGCTATGCGGCGAGCGTTAGCTGACCTGATTGAAAAAGGACAGCTCGGGCTCGACCGCTTAGACCAGGTGACCTTCGATGACCTGGTGACGTATCTCAGTTCGCGCGGCGGTGCTAGCCTTTTTGACGACAACGAGACAGTTCTCCCGTGTTATGCCATTCATTTTGATGGACACGGTGCTTTTGGTTGTCTCTGCCCGGATGAAGATTGTCAGAAACTCAACGATGTTGAAGAGAGTAAGTGTGTCGACTGTCATACATCGTTGAGTAGGGTGAGGCCGCAAACCTACCTGTGCTTTTGCGATGAGGATGGTGGAAACAGGTACATCGATACCCAATCGTTGCGCGAAATATTTATGAGCAGCGATGTTCGCCTGGTCGTGTTGTCCGCCTGCGAGACGGCTACTGTGACGGGGGAGAGCTCGCGGCATCAACACCGGAGTGTCTCTTTCGATACCACGTTGGCAACATCGCTGGTGATGGCGCAGGTGCCCGCGGTCGTTGCCATGCCATTCTCGATCCAGGATGATATGAGTCCAACCTTTATGTTCCATTTTTATGAAGCCCTGGGACAGGGACGTACACTGGAGGAGGCCCTTTCTCGTGCTCGTCATGCCATGCTGCCCAAGCATAATCACCAGGGATGGTTTATTCCTGTGCTCTATCGCCATGTTTCGCAGGGACAGGAAGGGCCTGTCGCACTGATTGCTGGCAGGGATGCGCTCGAAGACCATGATCATCCGCTGACGTCATTGGGAGCGCCAATGATCTTTGTGGGACGTGAGCAGGAACTGCGCGACTTGAGCGCTCTCCTCGCGGTTGTTTCTAGAGGTGAAGGGCAGGTACAGGCTTCGATCGAACACAACAAATTACGTCCTGGAACACATCATATCGCCTTGACCGGCCCGGCAGGCATCGGAAAGAGTGCCCTGGCATTTGAAGCGATACGGCGCAATCGCGAAAAGTTTGCGGGTGGAACCATCGCTCTTTCCTTACAAGGGGAGAAGTTGTTCAATGAAGCGCTCATGGAGATCGCCCATCAATTGCATGTCTCGACGAAGACTCTGCATCCCGAAGATCATCGCTATCGCCAGGAACTCGTACTTAGCGTGCTTCGTTCACGCGCATCTCGAGATTTGCCCTGTTTGCTGTTTCTCGATAGCTTTGAAGATGTGAAAGAACACAGCCAGTTAGAATTGTGGCATCGCTTTTTTAGTACGCTGCCCCAGGAAGTGGTGGTTCTGATATCTTCTCGCTCCAATCCTGCTGCCATAGCAGTCATAGAGGGCGCTCCCTACCGCTGGTATGAATATGGAGTCGGCAAAATGGCCGATGAAGACCTCCTCAAGCTCATTGCCGAGCTTGCGGCTGAGAGCGGCCTGGATCAGCGTATTCACATGGATGATCCAAAGCAGCAACAGGTCTTGCGAGAGATCTGTACCTTGCTCGAAGGATATCCCCTGGGAGCAGAGCTTATTTTTGGCGCGGCGCGTTCCATTGGCGGCAAAGTGTATACACCGGAAGCTGCTACCCGCTCCTTAGAAGAGGTGTGCGATGAATTACGAGACTCACAACTCGCGGGTATCTCCGCCGTCCTGGATGTCGCCTATCGACGTTTAACACCGCTGACGCGCTTGCTCTTGTCGTATCTCGCCGCCTTTCGCTTGCCGTTTAGCCGTGAGCAAATCATCATGTTAGTCGCCCCTGAAAACCAGCCTTCTGGACCCACCCATGAAGCCATCCCGCTAGAGCTTTCGCAAAACTGGCGCGCGGCGCGTGACGAGTTAGTGCAGGCGTCATTTATACAGTTTGATGGGCGCGTCTACACTATCCATCCACAAATACGTAATTTTGCTCTCCTGTATCTGCCTATGGAAGAGCGCCGCCGTGTGCATCGCGTCGTCGCAGCCTATTATCGCAACCAGCCCCAGCCCAGTCCGGAAGAATGGTTTGCCGCCTATGAACATCTGGAAGGAGCTGGAGAGCCCCAGGATCTGCAAGAAGCGATTCAACTAGCGGTCCATGCCTCGTGGGCCATGGACGGCCGTGGCCACGCTCCCGCGTTACTCTCTATGCTGCGCCGGGCCGAGGTCCATGCATTGCGCTTGGGAAATAAAACCGTTGAAGGTCAGATTCAGTGTTGTATCGGAGCGATCCTGCGCCAGCTTGGTCAATATGCCGAGGCCGTCGGTTGTCTTACCCGCAGCCTTGACCTTCATCGCGAACAGAATGATCGTGATGAGACAGGCTGGGCTCTCTACGAGTTAGCCTTGCTCTTTCGTGAAGAAGGACAGTTCCAGCAGGCCGGGCTCTATGCACAGGATGCTCTTCATGTCTTCCGCGAAGTCGGTGACCCCAAAGGGGAGGCGTGGATGCAGATGGTCACCGGTGAGGTAAGCCGTGGTGTGGGTTCGTATTATGAATCCCTTGGACATCTTGAGCTGGCGTTAGCCAGTTTTCGCAATCTTAACAGCGATGAAGGCATTGCCTCGACCTTGCGAGACCGGGGAACCGTCTATGAAGCGTTGGGGCGTTACAGTAAGGCCCTGGCGGATTATGAAGAAGCCCTTCGTCTGTTCAATGCGCTTGGGCTTCGTGCGGGACAGGCCTGGGTGCTTGCTGATCAAAGTGCTGTGTATGCCGATCAGGGCAAGCTTGACCTGGCGGAACAGACCTGTAGCAATGCCATTGCCATTTTTCGTGAACAGCATATCCGGCGTGGTGAAGGGTGGGCTCTGCGCGCTATGGGTGATATTGCAAGAGAACGACGCCAATACGGGGATGCTCGTGAGTATTATAAAGATTCGCTCGCCATTTTCAGCGATTTAGGTGACAGGGTTGACCAGGCTCGCGTCATGAATTGTCTGGGTGCCATCTCATTTGATGATGGTGAGCACTTAGAGGCAAAAGAATACTATGAACAGGCACTAGCCATTGGGCAAGAACAGGGGGCCCGTCAGATCGAAGGTCGCGCTCTGCGAGGATTAGGCGATGTAGCTGTGGTTTTGCATCGCTACACTGAAGCCGAACGCTCCTTTCAAAGTGCCTTTAGCATTGCCGATGAGCTGGATACTCCTGCAGAGCGTTGCGCGGTATTGCACCGCCAGGGAGCGCTGAGTCAGGTACAGGAGCAGTATCATAATGCTCTTGAGTATTGGGTACAGGCGCTTGCACTTGACCAGCGTCTGGGGCATCCAGCTCGCAAAGATCTGCAGGATCGTGTCGATTTGCTCGTCAAAGAGCATAATCTGAATGAAATCTATGAGCAGGTTTCCGGGCAATATGGCCTGGGGTGATCTTAAGAATCGTGAGCTATTTCTTCTCTCTTCTTCGTCGAAGCATGGCGATAAGGCCACACCCCAGTCCAAGTAACTGGATCATGATTAACTGCTGACTTGGTTTTTGTCCTGTAAAAAAGGTATATGCAACCAGCACCAATGAAATGATAAAAACACCCCACAGTAACCAGTCGCCGCGCAAGCGCCTCATTCCAAAGCCCCTTCAGCCGAAGCCACTGTCCTGATCACCTTTGCCTCGATGCTATATGTAGAAAGCGAGTAAGCCAGTTTCTTTCAACTGGATGATCTACGTAATGCATTGATGCGCTACTAACCTCGCTATTACCATTGACGCCAGGAATGTATGCTGCTTCACTATGAAGTGGTGATGTCACGTGATGGTCCTCACCATCATTATCATCACCGTCGAATGAAGCATTTGAAGGAGTTTTCGTCCATCCACTGAGACTGTCCATTGTTTCTTCCATACGGATAGGCTCATGAGGGTTTGGCAAGTCAGCTGGCGGTAAATTGCCGGAAATTACCGGTGTGGGGCGCATAATCTGCTCGAGTTTCATGGGCTGTGTTTCTTGCTTTTCTAAGGCAATGCGGTTCTCGACCTCAACGCGCAGGCTCTCGATCTCCGGGCGAAGGGCACGGTTTTCTGTCGGAATACGTGTCCATTGTACCAGCGCTGCTGGAAAGTATCCGGCCCTATAACAATAGAGGCCAAGCATTGCTCGTGCATCGTAGATGTTCATGCGTTGCCAGAGCGCGAGCTCCTCTGCTGGAGTCTCAATCACATCTTCGCTCGCTTCAATGATTTCCACCAGGTGGTACAGGCGTAGTCCCATAACTTGATAGGGGTAGCCGTAATAGAGGGCGAGCCTACGACGCCGTGTACGTTCAGCAGGGTGTTTGCCCACGAAGTAACGGCGGGTCCATGAGCCGCTTGACCAGACAAGCCATGCAAGGATCAGCACTAAAATACGAACCAGGTAACGTTCCCAGGTTTCAGGGGCTTTACCAACCATTACACCCAACGCAGCAAAACATGCTCCCAGTGCCCACGCGCCATAGACTAACCTCCGGCGATCCCAGCCGATCAAATCAAAATGATGGTGAAGCGGTGTGGCCAAAAATGGCTTTGGAAACTCCGTGTGATGAACAGGAACGGTTGTACTGGCATAGCGCAACATGAGCAACCGCTTGCGGAAGAAGGGAGTCAATACCTTCGCGGACATCAATGCTGAGAGGCCTTCCAGCACAAATGCGCCACCAATCAACAGCAGTGAACTTTCCTGACGCGAGAAAATAGCAATCATCGCCAGGATGCCACCGAGACCCAAAGCGCCACTATCTCCCATATAAACCTTTGCTCTTCGCTTAGCCATACCGCGTCGTGCGGCCCAGGAAGATGGCCAGTTCAATGGTAGAAAGCCCAGAACACTACTGGCACACAGGAGCGACATAATCTCCAGTACGATGCCTTCAGGATGGTGGACAGGATCAAAGTTGCCCGTGACGATGATACCAAAAGCTAAAGCTGCGCTGAATACCAGTCCACCTGCCAGCCCATCGATACCATCGCTAAAGTCGACTGAAAGCGCAGTAACTGTACCGATGACACTCATCAGCAGAATAAGTAGAAGCAGCCATAAAAAGTAAGCAGTTTGTCCAAAGGTAGCAATGTTTTTGCAATAAGTGAGTTGATCATGTCCACCAGGGCAGAGTAGTGGTCCAATAATAGGCAGGTCAATATAGGGCGTGTACGATTGTTTACCATTGTCCGTGAGGAAGAAATACAGGAGGGCCGCTGCTATAGACATCAGCAGTAATCCAATAAATTTTGAACGTTCTGAAAGTCCCTCATTACTGAAAACTTTATGCCAATCGTCTATAAAGCCAACGAACATGTAGCCCGCTGTGGCGCTCAGGCCTATAATAAGAAGCGTCCACTGATCGCGCGTGAAATGTAAGAGAAAGCCTGCACCGATACCGGTTGCTATAAGTGCCAGGATCATTGCAGGTCCGCCAACCAGGGGGAGTTCTATGGTCTTAATGTCTCTTCCACTCGCGGGGAGGTCTGAACGAATATCCGAGCGGTGGGGACCAGGTTTGAATTCACCGCTACGAAATCGAGAAAACAACGATTTAGCTATATAGCAGAGTAAAAAGCTTATTGTTGCACAGGCGACAAAAATAAGACATAAATAGAGTGGTAATATAAACCATTGTGAAACCATATTCACTCCCAAAGGTGAAAAACAACCCGAACACTTCACAAGTTGAAACGTGAGAGAAGTATGAGCAGTAACGTAATGAGAGAACCAGGTATGTTCGAGGGTATTCTGATTCCTCCTATCACGTTACCGTAGCCGTCGTAATTCCTCTCGCGCGACTCGACGATCATCCCAGGGTACCTTCTGCCTGCCTACAATAATGCTTTGTTCGTGACCTTTTCCCGCTAGTAAAATAGTATCACCTGCCTGCGCCTGTGCAAATGCTGCGGCAATGGCCTGGGTACGGTCCGCGATATACAGATAGTCCCGTCCCTGGTGTTTCCCAACAGCCTCTGCGCCTTGAGCAATTTCCTGTAGTATGCGTGTTCGATCTTCTTCACGAGGGTCTTCATCAGTAATAACGAAAAAATCTGCCATTTGCGCGGCAATGCGTCCCATTACAGGACGCTTCTGTATGTCTCGCTCACCTGCAGAACCAAAGACCACCATGAGCTTTCCAGTGGTCAGTGGACGCAATGTAGCAAGTACCTTCTCCAGGCTGTCAGGCGTATGGGCGTAATCGACGATAACCGAAAAAGGCTGCCCCTCGTTGATGCTCTCCATTCTTCCTGAAATACCCTTCACATGTGCCAATCCCTCGGCGATAGCAACTGGACGTATACCCTGACTGTAGGCTGTAGTGATTGCTGCAAGGCAATTACTCACATTGAAACGCCCAACTAACTGGGTCTCGATCATCAACTCGCTGTCCGGCAGCAGAACGCGGAAGCGTGTGCTTTGCGCATTCAACTGTATATCTACTGCACGTATGGCGGCTGCCTGGTCGATACTATAGTCAAGGACAGGAACACGGCAATAGGGCTTCAAAATGTCATAACTGACATCATCGCGGTTGAGAATGGCAGCGGGCCGCATCCCCATGCCTTTGTCTCTTATCGGATCCAGCATTTCAAAAAGACGTGCTTTAGCCCGGCGATAATTGTCGAGGTTTTTGTGAAAATCCAGGTGTTCGTGGGTGATATTCGTTACGACACCTACATCAAAGTTGCAACCACGAACACGTTGCAACTCCAGACCATGAGAGGTAGCTTCGATGACGGCATGTGTAACACCCGCGTCAAGCATGCGCCGCAAGTACTGTTGTACTTCCAGCGCTTCAAGTGTACTCTGTCGTGTAGCATTCTCCCATTCCTGATCGGAGATCCTGAAGTTCGCGGTTGTCATCAGGCCCGTTTGTAATCCGGCCGCTTCAAATATCGCGCTAATGAGATTGCAGGTAGTAGTTTTTCCATCAGTGCCGGTAACGCCAATAGTGCAGAGCTGTTGTGCTGGATAGCCATAAAAAGTACACGCGAGATTTGCCAGGGCAATGCGTACGTCGTTTACTTCAATATAAGGCAGCGGCAAAGAAGGTAGCGCTTCTTGCTGCAATGGCTCGCCAATCGCAACGACTGAGCCCCGTTGAACTGCATCGACCAGAAATTTTCGTCCATCGGTATGAAAGCCTGGTACAGCGACAAACAATCCGCCCGGCACAACCTCTCGCGAGTCATACGCGATTCCTGAGATTTCTATGTCGTCAATGCTTAGAGGCCACTCTATTGCCTTCATCGATGCATCAGACGCCCTGGTGCGCGCCTCTACTACGTGTACTCCCAATGGGCGCTGCTCTAAAGCTGAGAGCATGGTTTTTAGTCGCATAGATACTCTTCACTAGTAAAATATAGTTCGTGTACGGTGATAGGGTCGCATTCCAGTTACATTTTGACCAAGGAGCCAGAGACGCATGTCTATCTCGGCGGCGGTCATTGGATGATCATGACGAGCTAATTCACGTTGTAATAGCTCACAGGCCCAGACTGTAGCTGCACGCAGTTCGACTTCCTCCTCGGAACCCGCCTCCAGTAATTCTTGAGCATCGATACGCTGAGCTAGCGAGGGATGATATTCGAGTATTCCATAGTGACGCAAGACTTGTGGCAACTTGTAATCAGCAAATATGGTAAGCTGATCCATACCAGTAAAGGCCCCCCAACCCTTGCCGCCAAATGATCCATAAAGGTCAGCAACACAGATCTGTGCCCTTTTATAGAAGCGTACAAGACGATTACGATAGAGAACAACGTCGTTAAATGAGGAAAAGTCCCTCGCAAGCAGTAACGTTAACTCGACCGCATTTCTATCCGCATGTTCAATGGCGTGGATAAATTGGCCATCGTATTTCTCCAGCAAAACATGACCAACTTCGCGGAGATTGTGTAGACGTTGTTCAAAGAGCGGAATCGTATGTTCGCCACGCAAGATATACGTTACATCCTTTTCGCTGATATTGCTGAGGTAGGTTGCATCCCACAGGGGAATATCCTCTTCTACTGCACGTTTTAGTGCAGCGGCTTCGGCGAGATAGCCATTCAACCTCTCTCCCTGGTAATCAATAGACCAGCGAGGCTGGTCTTTTTCTGCCCAGAAGCAGAAGTTTATCGCATCGAGGGAAAGGATCCAATTGACTGTGCGCTGCGTTCCATCGAAGAAGTGATAACGATCATACCAGCCAGGTGTGATATGCTGTTCTTTGTCTTTCCCCAGCCACTGTCGGGCAAGGCTTTCTACCCGCTCTGCGTTGATCCACACGTACTCGCCTCGCTCAACCACGTCACGGGTACTACTTAAAACCCCTGACTGGTCAATTTGTGGGAAAAGGTAGAGTTCATCATCGTTAAGTTCATTCTTTTGAAGAAACTCCGTCATATAGTTTGCCTCTCATGTTTCATGTCCCTGATTCTATAGGCATCAGGAAAGATAGTCAATGTTCGAGAGGCAAATGCATCACTGTAGCCCGTTATGACTATCAACAAGAAAACAAGCAGTATTCTTGACGAGTTAATAACAATCATGTTATCCTCTTATTGGTATCTTATCTGTTTCGCCAAAGTTTGTCACGCCAGCATCATCCTTTTGTGATGATAGTTCACCCGTTTTTTTACCTCTAACTTTTTGGTAATTCTAGGAGGTGTCCCTTGGCTTCATCTAACCGTCCGGCCAAAGAAGAACTCATCGCGCGTGATATGAAACGCCTGCATACCCTGGGCTATGCACAGGAACTCTTCCGTGCCATGGGTGGCTTCTCCAACTTCGCTATTTCCTTCACCATCATCTCAGTCCTTAGTGGGTGTGTCACACTCTTTTACCTGACCACAATTAATGGAGGTTATTCGGCTGCCTCGATTGGTTGGCCGCTGGTCACCATCTTTGTCGTTATCGTTGCACTGGGTATGGCCGAGCTGGCTTCTGCCTACCCAACCGCTGGGGG
>CATPCK010000484.1 GCA_955652655.1 uncultured Ktedonobacteraceae bacterium
GCTTTGACTGCATGAATGGTATCGTAAAACTCGAGACCATTCATGCCAGGAAGGCCATAATCCAGGATAAGCAAATCCGGTTTCACTGTTCGTAGCATCTTCAATGCCTGAAACCCATCAGAGGCGAGCACTGCCTGATAGGACGTTTCCTGCTCGATCACTTGAACAAGAAGCGCCCCAATGGCCTCGTCGTCCTCGACTATGAGAACCGTTTTTACCGCGCCGGGGTCTTTTTGGGCAGAATTGTCGATATCCATCGTCTACTACTTTCGATATTTCGTTTATGACCGAAAGAATACCATATAATGATACACGTTTTATCCAGCAAAGACAGATACACCTTAGTGAGCAAGCCTTTCTCATCCCTGAACAGCCTGCAATTCATGAGCGTACAGCATATAGAGGAAGAGTGAGCGGAGGCTGTTCATGCTTGCCGCTGGAACACTGTCTTTTTGGGCAAGAGCCTGGCTGGGGTGATAGTAGGACTCCCACATAATGAGCAGATCGCCCCAGTTCCCGTTGCTCTCTCCCCCGTGCGCCTGGAGATCAGCGAAGTAGGGGGCAATACCAGGCAGTTGGCCAAGATAGGCGGAGCCGGGAGTGAAGGGGAGAAGCTGAATCCCATAGATGTCATTGGGATCACTGCTAAACCAGGTGGCGAAATCGACCTTCCCGCCCCAGACGATCGAGGCTATGGCATGCTGGTAGGCACCTCCGTAGAGGCCGTTGAGCCCAAACCAGTACTCTCTCACTGATGCAATTTCGGTCGTATAGAGATAGAGTGCACTGGTCTCCATTGCCGAGTTATGCGTCACCTGGCTCCACAGGTAAAGACCGTACCAGGCCTGGATCGCCTCGGAAGTAGACTCCTGATCGTTCCCGTCAGCGAATTTCGCGTAGCCGTCAGCCCAGGAGTGTCCCTCATAGACATCAAAATTGCGTAAGTAGGGGAACTGAGAGGAGTCGCGATTGTATGTACCAATGTCTGCTACCATCTGGTTTGTAGGTGTTTGCACCTGGGCAAGATAACCTGGATCAAGTTGGACCAGTACGGCGGCGGTACGGATGTAGTAACCGTAGTGAAAGTGATGATCGTTCAGGTTCTCATTGCCAAACTCGGGAGATGTAGCGATGATGCTGGTCTTGCTCACATCATAGCGAAAGTACCCCATGCTTTGCGTGAACACTGGCTCCATAAACTTGAGTAACCGTTGCTCCTGGTTGTGGAGCCCGTGCGCATGAGCAAGTTGCAGTAAATCTGTTCCACGCCCGAACCAGACGCCAAGGAAGTAGTCTTTACTCCCAGGCGGACCAGTTGCAATAAAATTCTGAATATCACTGGTCAGTGCACTGGCTAGATCAGGTGGTACCGTCCTGAGTGCAGAAAAATCCGTTGCTGGTCGTTGGAGTGGTAATGCCGTTGTAAATGCGTGTGCCTGCACAAGTGTCATGGTACCACGAATCGTAGTGTAGCTTCCGAGCACAGGCAACGGATCTGCCAGATTATCCCGTTGATGTGGATACAGTGCAATGAGTGGCGCTGGTCCACTGGTCGCCAGGGAATATGTGGTGTAGAGCTTCGTGCCATGTATTTCAGGAGTGGCCATTGTTCCCAGAATTTCAGTCGAAGCATCCTCCTTGAATTGCGCGTAAGATGCTCGGCTGGGCAGAGCAGCCAGGTAGATCCTTTGAGCGCCATGAAGCCTGAGGGTATTCCCAGAGAGCTGTACTGGTATGGCAGTATTGAAAGAAAGGATGTAGGTATGACCCCGTATTACCAGTGAGAGCGCCTGCGCCGTCGTGGAGACCCCGGGCGAAAGCAGTTGTGTATTATCGAGATACACCTGGCAGGTAACGTCACAGGTAAGTTGCAGCGACGAGCCAGTGACATGGAGCACGGTAAAAGGCGCTCCATGTGCTAGCGTAAACTGGAGAGACTCGTGCCCAGCCGTCGCCATCGCGAGCTGGATGCTCCAATCACCAATGCTCTGGATCACCGGCTTTTGCAGTGAATCGGCAAACCCCACGCGCAAATCGGTGATATATGGCGCGAAGATGCTATTGGCCGTTTTATGCACATCGGGTAGCGAGATACCTAGCCCCTCTGGTGCGAGTTGAAATGCAGCTGGGAGCGTATACAGTGGCTCAGTCGGAAACTGAGCATAGATGTTACTGTACCACTGATTGGAAGCGATCGGCGCAAGATTATGCGACACAGCAGGTATGGTCACAGCAGGTGTGGGATGAGCATGCTCCGTTTCATGCCCTGCTGGTGGGAAAATGGAGAGTAAGATCAGGCGGCCAAGCACGAAAGCTGTCACAGCTGCCAGTATGCCAAACACGATGATAAGCTGCTTGTTCCTGTTTTTCATCAAAAATCCTTTCTGGACTAGATGTTTTGCAGCAGGCTGTTCCACCACGAACGAAGCGTAGTGAGGAAGGGTGATTGGACCTGCTTCTTTTGGGCGTAGATGATGATGGCATTATTATTGATGGCTGCTTGACAATCAGAGATCTGCTGGCAGGTTGCTCGATAGACAGTTGTTGTTATAGGGATATTGCTGATCACATTGGCAGGAATCTGCCTGATCACATGCAGGGGATATCGACGCCCATCTGGTGTATTTGATGCAGAGAACCCTGTGTAGCTGCCGATGTCATACCTCTGAGGGATGAGCATTTGAATCTCTGTATTGTCTACGGTATACATTTGCATCAAGGTACCGGCACCAGCGATGGTACTGAGAGGAGCCAGCGCAATTTGTCCTACGACACCGCTGGATGGACTCTGTATGCTCAACATTTTTCCATGCACGTGATAGAGGTCACTGGGAGCTGGGATGGTAGCTGGATTGAGGATCTCAACTGTTGCCAATGTTTGCCCTTTGGTCACCGTGTCGCCTTCTTTCACCGGCAGCGTGAGAATTTGTCCGTAGACTGGCGAGGTGATAGTCAGGGGAAGCTTACTCACATTGCCGGTGAACGTGTCATAATTGTTTTGACCAATATTCTGGGTAAAGAAGAAGATAAGCACAACAGCAACAAGCAGTGCACACACAATGGCAATCACTTCCATCAGAAATCTTTTCATTATGGATTCCTTTCTTTTCTTAATTCTTGGCTTCTCTGCTCGTCACCGGAACGTTTAAAGTTGGCATTTCATCGATGTCGATATGACCTTTGAGACGGGATCCTTGTTTGATTTGTGGTTGTGGCAGCGGTTGAGAGGTAACCAGATTTTCAGTTTGTTGCTTCGCTGCAAGAAGTTCAGCGGTCGACATGTCAAACTGATCCTGCTGTTCAAGCACCGGGATGGTCACTTTTGATGTTGCTGCATAGGCATACACGAGGAATGTTGCTACAATGATGACGTCAATGGCAAGCCAAGCGTAGTACAGAATAAGACCCGGGTTAAAGCTGAGGATGCCGCTCGCCAGGAAGTAGCCAATGGCAACCGAGAAGGCAAGGTAGACGATGTAGGGGAATAGGAGCTTGGTGATGATCCCCTTCGATCGTGAATTGGTCGTCTTCCACTTGAATTTGCGCCAGCCAAGGAACTCGGAAGAAAACGCATTCATGTAGGGCATAAAACTGAACATACCCAGCATGACACTTTGCACGCGATGCCTCTTGGTGAAGGCCAAAAAGAAGAGAAAGTTGGTACAGAAGAAGAGCGCGTAGGTCGGCAACCACTGCCAAAAGGAGGCGTCACTCAGGGGCTTCACATTCAAGAGAATAGCGAGTAGTGGACTGAACATGTAGATGATGACCGAAATGCCACTCAGGTAATAAAAGTTCGATAGGAAAAATTGCAACCGTTGCTCAGGATGCAAGCGCCTGTTGAATAAGGTGTTGTGTTTCAGCAGCATCAACATGCCTCCCCTTGCCCAACGGTACTGCTGGGTGTAGAAAGAAATCAGACTTGTGGGGGAAAGCCCAACGGCAAGCGGCTCATTGAGAAACGCGACTCTATAGCCATGTTCGAGCAGGTTAATGGTCGTAAAGATATCTTCCGAGTGTTCCAACTCGGCGATACCTCCTACATCTGCAAGTGCTTTCTTGCGGAAGATGACATTGGTACCAACACAAAAAGCGCTATTGAGGAGATGTTTGCCTGGTTGCAGATAGGTATAGAAAAGGTTCTGGAGGTATTTCGATCCTTTCGCAAAGAGGGTTTCTTCATTGGAATAGACTTGTGGGGTTTGCACCGCTGCGATTCTTGGGTCATGAAAAAGCGGCAGAGTTCTTTGAATGAAGTCAGGATGCAGGGCAAAGTCAGCATCGACCACAAGCACAAAGTCTTCAGCGACATGACGACGAAGTGCGTTATTGAGATTTCCGGCTTTGAAGAAAGCGTTATTCTCTCGCGTGATATAGCGAACGCCCAGCTGAGCAGCAAGTGCTTGTGTTGCTGGCTTTCTCCCGTCATCCAGGAGATATATCTCCTTTTCGCCGATTAACGCCTTCGCACTCTCCAGCGTGTTTCTCACGATGGATAAATCTTCATTGACGACCGTGACGAGCACGGCGACCTTTTTACGTAGGAGATAGCGACCTTTTTGACGCAGCTCAGCGATCTCCCGGTAGTAGCGAGGCTTACACAGTTCAAAGTAGAGAGCAGTGGCCCAGGTAGACACAAAGATGACAATCGCAATGGCATCGGCAATGCCCGTCATGATAAAGAAACCAAGGTTATCAGCATGCACGGGGTTGAGAATGAATAGGAGATAATTGATGTTGGCAAACAGCGCAATTGCAAACAGCGCAACTTTAATGAGGCTTGTCTTGCGCATATCCCCTCCTATTCGACCAGGGGCATTTTTCGTAGAACCCTTCAGAGGCTGCGCAAACGCTGGCGGTTGCTGATAACCCTGCTGCACCTGTGAAAAGCCCTGTGAGGCTTGTGAAGGATAACCTGGACGAGAAAAGGGCTGTAGTGCCGGGGCAGGGGGTCTGCCATTCCCACTATCTGCGTTTGCTCCACAATTTGTGCAGAAACGTTGACCTGCAACGACAGGGGCATCACATCGCGGGCAGGGATGTGGAGGTATCTGCGCCATAGCTGTGCTCCTTTGAATGAAACTTGCTGTATGTTAACCAGGTCACTACGGCTAAAAGCGTATGCCCGTAGCAACCATACCGGTATGATCTGTGCTTTGCGATCACAGTATCAACGTTGCTATGGCTTTTTTTGGGATACGAATAGACACGGCTCCACTCGGGTTCTGTTGAAATCAGGTAGTAGAATATGAGCAATTTTGCTATGATATAATGCACCTGAAGCAATAACGTGAACAGAGGAACACAATAATGCCCTACATTTCTACCGTCAATGAGCGGATATACCGCGTTGACACGGGAGAGAACGACCAGCAGCGGGACATCACCATTGACAGGACTACCTATCAGATCGACTGGCGTTCCATCGCTCCGCTCGCTGCCAACACCAGGAGTCAATCAGGCGCAGGTGGGCGCTACAGCCTGATCATCGCTGGCAGATCATACGAAGTATTTGCGCGGCGTATCTCCCAGCCCGACGGAGATAGCAGCCTGGTATACGAGGTTATCTTAGGAGAGCAGCGCTTCGAGGTACGAGTCGAAGATGAGCGCGAGAAGACCCTGGCTGGGTCATTGAAGTTCGCGCACGATAGTGGCGAAGCCAGGATACGGGCCCCCATGCCCGGCCTTGTAATCAGCGTCCCTGTAGAATCCGGTGCCGCTGTTACCCGCGGCCAGACAGTCATCGTCCTCGAAGCCATGAAGATGGAAAACGACCTCGCCGCACCCCGCTCGGGTATCATCAAAGAAATAAAAGTCAACCAGGGGCAAACAGTCAACCAGGGAGACATACTCGTGATCATCGCCGGAGAGTTGTAGGGACCGCACCGCAGTGCCCAAATCATTGCGCCCAGCCTCTACCTCCCTTTTTTCCCCTTTGCATATCGATACATAATCAGCACAACAGGAATACCAACCACAATAATAGCCAGGCCAATCAACACAGGAATCACACTATTGTGGCCAAAAAGCTCAAAAAAATCAGTAACCTGAACAGTTACTCCGGCTAGTAACAGCGTCAGAGCTACACCCATCGCAGGGCTGGCAAGTTGTTTACGCATCTGATAATTACCCTTATGATCAGTCTGTCTTGAAGTTTCCCTTTCATTATAGTGCATAAAGCAAGCGCCGGGCGTACTACGTCCGCAGCATCTCACCTCCCTGGACACGTCTATATGGTATAATGCCAGTGAAACATTAAGGAGGAGACTCGCGTTGGAGTTACACGAGAGCAGCAATATTGAGGAATGGCGTGCTACAACCGCGCGCCAGGCCAGAGAAAAATCCGCTGATCGGCAGGCAGAATTTAGCACCAGTTCGCATATCGTAGTACCAGATCTCGCTACAGCAGA
>CATPCK010000485.1 GCA_955652655.1 uncultured Ktedonobacteraceae bacterium
AACGCCACCACACCCTGGCTGTTCTGCTCGCTCATCCACAAGTTTGCCGGCAAGGAAGACAAAGAGGAGAGCGACATCGCGAGTTTTATTGAGGAAGTGAAAAGCAG
Source organism: uncultured Ktedonobacteraceae bacterium (assembly GCA_955652655.1). GTDB lineage: Bacteria > Chloroflexota > Ktedonobacteria > Ktedonobacterales > Ktedonobacteraceae > UBA11361. Next base: position 108 of record CATPCK010000485.1, read on the forward strand.
CCTGCCGCCCGACTTCAAGGCCAAAGGCGACCTCTACGTCTTTGTCGACGAGTGTCACCGCACGCAGTCAGGCCAACTCCATGACGCCATGGAGGAGATCCTGCCCAACGCGATGTTTATTGGCTTCACCGGTACGCCACTGTTGAAAGCCGACAAGCAAAAAAGTATCCAGGTCTTCGGTACGTACATCCACACCTACAAGTTCAATGAGGCCGTGAAGGATAAGGTGGTGCTGGATTCGCGCTACGAGGCGCGCGACATCGACCAGCATATCACATCACAGCAGAGGATCGACCAGTGGTTCGAAGCGAAGACCAAAGGCTTGAATGATGTTGCGCTGGCCCAACTCAAGCAGAAGTGGGGCACGATGCAAAAGGTGCTCAGTTCACAGTCACAGCTGGAAATGATCGTGGATGACATCCTGCTGGACATGGAGATCAAAGACCGTCTACAAAGCGGCCGGGGCAATGCGATGTTGGTTTCGAGCAGCATCTATCAGGCATGTAAATTTTATGAGCTGTTCACCTCCCAGGGATTCGACAAGTGCGCCATCGTGACATCGTACAAACCGTCGCCTACTGATATCAAGGGCGAGGAAACCGGCGAAGGAACGACCGAGAAGCTGAAGCAGTACGACATTTACAATAAGATGCTTGGCGGCAAAGACCCCGAAACGTTTGAGAAAGAGGTCAAGAAGAAGTTCGTCGAAGAGCCTGGGCAGATGAAGCTCCTGATCGTCGTGGACAAGCTCTTGACCGGCTTCGACGCGCCATCGGCCACCTATCTCTATATCGACAAGCAGATGCGCGATCACGGGCTGTTTCAGGCTATCTGCCGGGTGAACCGCCTGGATGGAGATGACAAGGAATACGGCTACGTCGTCGACTACAAAGATCTCTTTAAGAGCCTTGAGCGGTCGATCCAGGACTACACATCGGGAGCGCTGGATGGCTATGACAGGGAAGATGTGGCCGGGCTGTTGAGCGACCGTGTAGAAAAAGCCAGAGAACGACTCGAAGAGGCTCGCGAGGCAATCAAAGCACTCTGTGAGCCGGTAGATCCACCCAGGGATACGGCGGCCTATATACGCTACTTCTGCGCAAAAGATACGGCAGACAAGGACGCGCTCAAAGAGAACGAGCCCAAACGGGTTGCGCTCTACAAGTTCACGGCGTCATTGATCCGCGCCTTTGCCAACCTTGCCAATGAGCTGCCGGAGGCAGGCTACTCTGCACAGGAAATTGAGCAAATCAAGCGAGAGGTGGATTATTACGAAAAAGTGCGCTCTGAGATGAAGATAGCCAGCGGCGACTACATTGACCTGAAGGTGTACGAGCCAGCGATGCGTCACCTGATCGACACCTATATCCGTGCGGAAGAGAGTCAAAAGATCTCGGCCTTTGACGACATCACCCTGATCCAGTTGATTGTGGAACGAGGAGAGAATGGGCTGCAGGATCTGCCCCAGGGAATTTCCAACAGCAAAGAAGCCATGGCCGAAACTATCGAAAATAACCTGCGCCGGGTCATCATTGAAGAGCTGCCAATCAACCCAAATTACTACGAAAGGATGTCAGAACTGCTTGATACCCTGATCCAGGAGCGCCAGCATCAAGCGCGGGAATACGAGCAATATCTGGCTAGCATCATTGAACTTGCCAGGCAGGTGCAAAACCCGACCAGCGGGACAATCTATCCAAAATTGCTGAATACCCGTGCCAGGCGGGCGCTGTACGATAACCTCGGCAAAGATGAGCAACTCGCCATCACCCTGGATGCTGCAATCCAACGAACGAAAAAGGATGGTTGGCGTGGCAACAAGATCAAGGAGCGGGAACTCAGATACGCGATCCGTGACATCCTGCATGATGAGACCCAGGTAAATAACATTTTAGAGATCGTGAAGCATCAAGATGAGTACTGAGAAACACCAGATCATCGTCAATGATCTTGTCGTTGATGTAGTGCGCAAGAACATCAAGAACCTTCATCTCGGCGTCTATCCACCGGCCGGTCGGGTACGGGTGGCTGCACCACTGCGAGTAAATGATGAGGCTGTACGCCTCTTTACCATTTCCAGGCTGGCATGGATCAAGCGTCAGCAGGCGAAGTTTGAGGGCCAGGAGCGCCAGTCGGCACGAGAGTTTGTGAGCGGCGAAAGCCACTACTATCAAGGGAACCGTTATTTACTCAATGTGATGTATCGCAAAGGCTCGCCAGCAGTAATCATACGCAACAACAAGACCATGGACCTTTTCGTGCACACCGATAGCGATACCTCTGAGCGCGAGCGCATACTGAACACCTGGTATCGCCGACGGCTCAAAGAAGAGATTGCTCCCCTGATCGCGAAATGGGAAGCGATCATCGGCGTGAAGGTGGCCGAGTGGGGGGTGAAACAGATGAAATCAAAATTGGGTACTTGCAATATCGAGGCACATCGGATCTGGTTGAATCTCGAACTTATCAAGAAACCTGCTCATTGCTTAGAATACATCATTGTCCATGAAATGATGCACCTGCTTGAGCGACATCACAACGAGCGTTTCATCGCGTATATGAATAGTTTCATGCCGCTGTGGCAATACTACCGCGAGGAACTCAATCGGGCGCCACTGGGGCACGAATTTTGGGAATACTAAGTTCGACTTTCCCTCATCATTTCTTACTAGCAGCCTGAAGATTCATAGAGATGAAACCTGACAGGAATCCTGGCTCTTCCACACTTCCCGTGCTTAGCACTATCAAGTGATGAAAAGACCACTGGATAAGGGGAAATTTTGGGAGGGACTTTGGCAGAGCTTAAGCTACTTATCTAGACGAGGATGATCAGCTCTGCTATGATGGAGATGTTTGAGGGCCTGTACCACCTCGATGGTACCAAGCATATTTGGTAGACGAACGTCAGGAGGATTGCTGATTCTTGAACTCTATGGACCTGAGGTTGGCCGGCATGCCCGTGTTGCTGCCGGTATGGCGACACTGCCCCTCAACAACGCGGTCACCATTGCAGCAGAAGTGGAGATCGCACTGTAGAAGCTCGAAGCTGGATGACGAATAAAGAGCAAGATCGGAGAAGTTTTTTTCCGTGGATGCGAGTAAGCTAGTAGCGAAGAAACATTCACTCATGCTCTGGAGGTGTTATGGGAAACGTTATTGTCGGTGCAACCATGTCACTGGATGGGTTTATGAATGACCGGAATGGGGATGTGAGCCGCCTGTATCCGGATCTGGAAGCGTTGCGAAGAACCGAGATGTTACAGGAAGAAATACGGACGACAGGCGCGGTGGTGATGGGCCGACATGCCTACGACATGGCAGAGGGAGATCTCACGGATTACGAATATCAAGTGCCGATCTTTGTCCTGACTCATCATGTTCCAGAAAAGGCGGTTAAAGGAGAGAACGACAAGTTGACGGTGACCTTCGTCACCGATGGCATTGAAAAGGCTATTGAGAAGGCAAAAGCCGCCGCAGGTGACAAACAGGTCATGGTGGTAGGCGGCGCGAATACCGCTCAGCAATGTCTACGAGCCGGGCTGGTTGACGAAATTCATATTGGCATCGTCCCTGTCCTCCTTGGTGAAGGTCTGCGATTTTTCGAGCCTGGAGGCAATGAGCAGCTGGAACTGGAACGAACGAGGGTCTTCGAGTCCTCGACGAGAACCGATCTGTGGTTCCGCGTGGTCAAGTAAGATCCGAACGTCTTCACATCAGCCCCACTCCTTTCCAACCGGGCAGACGCGCTACATCGACTTTCTGGCGCCGGGTATACTCTCGCAGAGCGTGTTGTTCATCGCCATTTTCTATGGTATTGCCATCATCTGGGAACGAGATCTGGGCGTCATCAACAAGTTTCTGGTCAGTCCAACGCCCCGCTTAGCCCTGGTATTAGGGAAGGCTCTCTCGGCAGGCGCACGTGCCCTGCCGCAGGCGATCATCATTTACCTGCTATCAGCAATACTGGGCGTCCAGATCAACTGGAACCCACTTGCCCTGTTGGGGGTAATAGTCATTGTCATGCTTGGTGCAGCGTGCTTCTCCACATTTTCGATGATTATCGCCTGCCTGCTGAAGACACGCGATCGCGTGATGGGAATCGGTCAGATATTGACCATGCCGCTGTTCTTCGCCAGCAACGCCATCTATCCTATAGCGATCATGCCCGGCTGGCTGCAAGTCATCGCCCACATCAATCCACTGACTTATGTCGTAGATGGTGTACGCGCGTTGATGCTGTCGGGAGGCAGCAGCGAGTCAGGATTGGGGACTGATATTGTTGTTCTGCTGGCTATTACACTGATCCTTGCCGTGATCTGTGCGAGGCTTTATCCGCGTATTGTGCAGTAAACCTATCACTTTTTAGCTATTATATCAGGTTGAGGATTTTGAGCGTCCCGGTCAGGTCCTTCACAAACTCTTCGTTTCGTGCGGGCCTCGTCGAGATATTTGCTGTCAAGATACTTTTCAATCTGGTGAAGAGTATAACTTTCCTCTGCCTTATCAATACCCACACGCTGGTTTTCTTGTGCCTTAGAGGTAACAACAGGTACCATTCGCGTGACTTCTACACTATATTTTCCCGGCTCGACAAGCGTCACCATGAAGGCAAAGAGCAGTGAGTCTACCACATCAGGTTGACTGATAAAGGTGGGTGAATGGCTTGTAATCAACACCTGTCTCAATGGTTCATCAGCCTGCTCTGGATCAGCAAAGTCGGTTGCAAGACCTTTCAAGAGATGAGAGATATCTTTGAGATAAGCTGGGTTCACACCATTCTCTGGTTCCTCAAAACAGAGAACGCCATGTAATTGCTGATCATTTTTCAGTGTCGCTAGAGCAAGCAATTGTAATGTTCCATCAGAAAGCACCCGTGAAGAGAAAGAGCGTCCATTCTGATAGTTTGCCCAAACTGTATGTTCGTTACGTACTTCATCTTTTTTTAACTCGATATCTATGAGATCAGGGACCAGGTTTGCCATATCACGAGAGACATCAGTCAATGCAAACTTGTCTTCTGCTTGCATACGTGCTAATGTCGCCGGCAAATTACTCCCATCCGAAGAGAGATTTTGAGGAGCTTTAGTTGAACTGGGTTGGCGTACTACATCAGGCTTTAGATGTAAGAATCTTAATGAACGAAGCTCTTCACCAGCAGCAAAGACATAAGGATGCTCTGCGTCAACTACTCTACTCATCACTGTACGTTGAACTTCTGCTGCATAGAACCGCCTGATCCCACTTGGATACAGTTGTTCGCTTGGATATAACCGTTCACTTGGATATAACCATTCACCTGGATACAAATGTATCATAAGATGTTCCACAGTAGCTGTTGATTTATCAACTACGGACTCAAGAATAGCAACCGGAGCAAATTTAGTGTCGATAAAGATTGCCTGGTCTCCTGTCGGTTGGGGTAACCATTTGTTTTGCAAAGCAATTCCATACTTTTCACACCACTTATCCTCTTCTTCTGGGATGGATTTTAGAGCTTCATGAGAAACGTGAAATTGATCTAGACCATTCTCGTCTCGTTCAAGAGTTATTTCTAGTTCATAACGGAGGCGCGTGTATTTTAATGTAACCTCTTTTCTCAACCCAACCTTTTCCCCTATCAGTTCGATCTCCCCACCGCCGCTATCCTGCACTTTGCGATCAACCAGCAGCTCGACTGCTATACGTATTCGATTAGTACGTTGTCCATTGGACAGTTTGGTAAATAACTCGTCTGGATCACCACGTAATCCTTGAAAAGCTGTTCGCAAGTCCATCTCCGCCAGCCGCGACAACAACTGCAGTGCATCAAACAGATTGCTCTTTCCCGACCCATTCGGTCCCACAATCACCTGAAAAGGAGCTAATTCTACTTTGAAATCTTTGAACGTCTTGAAACCATCTATCTCTATCTGCGTCAGCATTTTCTTCTCCTTGCCCCTTTTCTTACTATCTCTTATCTCTGCTTTTCTTTGGAAGTATATCACACTCCTTCCAACATCTCACACAGCCTCTCTTGCGTCTCCGCATACATTTGTGATAAGCCCTTCAAAGGAAAATACAGGATGCTTCACCCCCGATGTCTTTGCATCTAACTCCAGCTTGTCTGATTGTTTACCTTAAACTCTTACTTTGGTCCCGTTTTTCTATCTCGCTTCAGAGGTAACTACCTATGCCTTATACCATGGGGGAATACTTGGAAACCTTTTGGGAAGGGGACAAGACAAATTGTGGTGGGATGCATCTCACTCTCTTGCACTTGATCTGCAGAACATCAACCCTTAGAAATGGATACGCTACCACTTTCTCGGAGATGTTGACTTTGGCAGTGGAGTGGTCACAGGGGTGCAGTCCAGTCGCTTTCTTCATATAACTTGCTTAAAGGAACAGGGAGGGGTTAATCGTCTGGTATCTCTTCAAGTAAATCGTTAAAGGAAACATTAAGAACTTTCGCAATGCGGTTAAGTGTATCAACATTTCCTCCTAAGTTTGGGTTTTTCCACAAGCGTTTAATCGTATTGAAGCTTACTCCTGTCTCTCTAGCAAGTTTTGTCATTGTATACCCCTTTGGTTCTGCTACCTGTTTAACCCTATTCTTTAGCATGTTTCACACCTGAGTTTTTTAACGAGTTTAACAGAGGTGAGCGCTTGACGGTACTACAGAGTAAATTGTACAATAAATGTTGTGCAAATTATCTTGTGGTAGAAAAATGAAAGGGGCTCTATGCAAGCAGTTACAAACGAGTTTTCTGTCATTAACGGCCCTTTAGTATCAGGAGCGGTAGCAACCTATTGTTTATGCCGTAACACAGGTAG
>CATPCK010000486.1 GCA_955652655.1 uncultured Ktedonobacteraceae bacterium
CCTCCCCGCCTCGCGGCAATAGTAGCAAGTGTCTTGCGTGATCAGGGTGCACGCGAGGAATTGGCACATCTCCTTCAGGAGTGTTACGATGAAGGGGCGGAGGAAATCTACCGCTCATTGATACTCCTCTTGCCCATTGAAGGCGTCGAGGAATTTTTCGTGCTACTGGATACGACCATCGTACTCAAGTTGCTCTTCTCTTACTTGTCCGATACCGCCGATGCCCTACCATACGAGGAGCAAGTAAAACGTCTGAGCCGTGCTTTAAGCCGCTTTGGTGCGGACGCCGTAGTCTACGCTGGTGAACTAAGCGATCCCGCTCCCGGCAGAAGCATGCGCCTGCGGGTTGCAGCTATCAACATCCTTGGTGGCACCCAGCATCCGGCTGCGGTAGAGCCCCTGATTGCGCCCCTGAGCGACAGGGAAAAATTTATCGTTGAGCGATCCATCAATGCGCTGATCCGACTGGGTCCGGCGCTCGTCCTGGACCGCATACACCTGGAATTGGGAAATGGCACGCCTGCTCTCTCGACGCGCCTGACCCACGCGGCAGCATTAACTATTCTCGAACGTTTCCTGTATGAGCAAGACGCCAGGCATTGGCTCACCCCATCACAGTACCAGCGCATTCTGGAAGGCTTGATCACGGTCCTCACTTCAAACTACGCCATTGAACAGGAGATCCAGCAACAGGCTCGCACTATCCTGACGAGGCTGGTCGCCCTGCAAGAGGCACAAACGATTGAGGAGCAGCCGACTGGAAAGCTGCCATCGTCAGGAAACCAGGTGGTAACAGAAGGTTCACAGGGAAAAGCGCTCCCGATGCTTATTCACTATCTCTCCTCCGGCGACGAGATATTGGCCGGTAATATGGTGCAAACGCTACAAGAAATTGGGCCTACCGCAACCCCTTACCTGCTGGATCAACTGAAACAAGAACCAACAGAAGCTGTGCGCCTGCGCATCCTTGAGGTGTTGAAAAACGTACACGATCCCAGTGCCCTGCCAGCTATACTCCGTCTCGTCGCTGACCCATCGCTACTTGTTTTACAGCAAGTGACAAATACGCTGCATTCCTTTGGTTCTGAGAGCATCCCTGGCTTGATCAATCTCGTACTCAGTGATCCGAATGACACAGTGGCCGAACGAGCTGCACAGATGCTCGGGGGTATGCGCCAGGAGGTTGTTGTACCGGTATCTCAAGCAACATCTCCCATTGTACCTGGACGCACACGGCTACTGGTACAGGTCTTGGAGCAGGCCCGCGATAGTCGTGCCATATCCGCGTTGATCTCCCTTGTCAAGCCATCACAAGCTGAACCACTATTGGCAATCGCGGTCATTCGTGCGCTCAGTCAATTCCCTACACAACAAGTCGTCGCTCCATTATTGGAGATGCTGGAAAGCCCCCAGCCACAAATCTACGAAGAAGCTATCGAGGCTCTCAGTTCCCTGGGGGACGTTGCGCTTGATGAACTGATCGCCGCCCTGGATGTCCAGCGAGAAACGGCAACCACGCAGCGCATACGCCGCGCTATCCTTGGAATGGCTTCTTTCCCTGGTGAGCAATTACTCAGCATGCTGCCACGCAGCAGCGATGCCCAAGCACGGCAAATCTTGACGATCTTCCAATTACAGGGAGCCGACGCAGCGCATGTTTTGGTTGAGCACCTTTTCGACGAGGATAAGCGCATAAAAAGCTTGGTCCATCGAACCTTGTCCGCCATGCAGGGCCAAATTATTGTCCCACCGCTCCTGGAAGCCTTAAATCGCCCGGGATGGAGCGACACCATCGCGACGTTTCTCCTCAACTACCCCGAAGTGGCCATGCCTCCGCTCGTCAATTTACTTGGAGACCCCGAACGCGGCGATGTAGCTGCTTCGATCCTACCGCGGTTCGGCCCTCGAGTCTTGACGCCGCTCATCGTAGCATTGGATGACACAAGAATCGTGGTTCAGGAGCATACACAGAACATTATTATTACACTGGTGCATCAAAACCCGGCGACTCTATCGCATGTCGTCCGCCTTTTTGGCGTGACGCTCCCGCTGCGAGCCCATGAAGCGCTCATGGAATTACTGATCAACGACCTGGTCGATGTCAGTGTTCCTGCTTTGCTGGATGGTTTGGAAGATGCACACCTGGTGGACGACGTTTCCGAAGCCCTGGCGCGCCTGGCACGCAAACGCGATTGGCAGCGTATCGTGCTCAATGGTCTGCTAGAATCACTGCGCATGGAGGAACGACGGCGCGGTGCTGAGACAGCGTTGATCAAGGTTGGCGCACAAGCTGTGCGCAGCGTGGGCGAATTAATTACTGACCAGGACGAGGTGGTTGCCAGGGCGGCGCAACATATCCTGCAAGAAATAGGGGCACTGGCTCTTCCCTTTATCTGGGCCGCGCACGGCGATACCAGTAATCATGCGCGCCGGGAAGCTGCCATGAATATCTTCCATAATATGCCCACCGAGGAGATCAAGGATGCTCTGGTGAATTTGTTGACAAGTGATCAACCAGGAGATATCGCCATGGCACAGGCATTACTCCTGGAACGCATACACGATGAGGAAACGCTCTCAGCGGCCAATCAAGAGATGATTCCGGCTTTGATCCAGTATGTGCAGATTCATGAGAGAGAACGTACGAGTCTGCGCATCATGGCTCTCTTATTTTTACAAGGAGGAGACTCGGTGGTCAGGCACCTCGTCAAGGCGCTTTACGACTATCCAGAGCATTATGAACAGCTTGTGCATGCCTTTTTGTTCCTGGGAGACGAAGCAAATATAGCGCTGCTGAAGATCCTCAACAATCCACACGCCCCGGTGTCGCTGCGCGCAGAAGCCATCAGTATGATCGGTCTTCTTGGAGCATCGAATGAAGTTTACGAGTATGCTCAATCCGTGAGCAAATATGGCTTATCGAGTAACAGGACGGGCATATCAAATGCTGAGGGGCTCACGATATCCTTGCGCGCCCTCGGCAGCCTGTTAGCTAGCGGGGACTGGGATGTCCCCACGCTCCAACACCTCCGGCAAATTACTCCGGAGGGCAGCCCCCAAAGCGATCTGTATAACGTCCTGCTTGGCCGGCGTTATGAGCCAGAAATGCTGAAGCTCAAGAATGATCTGCAGAACGAGCGCGACGCCCGTAAGAGCGAAATTATGAGTCTGACCGCGCGCATTGTGCAGGACCAGGCGCGCTTCCATGAGCTAGAAGATAATTTAAAACTGGTCCAGCATGAACACGGTCTCCGTGGCAATGAACTCTCTCAGGCGACCCAGGAAAGGGACGCGCTCCGCAGAAATCTCAATCAGACAGAGCAGGAGAAAGAGAGATACCGGGTAAATCTCGAAAAGTCTTTGCAGGAGCAGCAAGCACTCCAGGCGGAAATTAACCAGCTGGAAGCAGACAATACCTACTTACAGCAGCAGAACAATCTCTTGCGCGGGAAGACTCAGGCTTGATGCCTGGTTAGACAGCGTCACTTTTTTCGTCCATCACTCCGCCGCCTCGGATGGCGAAAGAGAACAAGAGAGCAAAAAGCATACTGTCACAAAATTAAGCCGGGTGGTGTCTTCAATATGAATAAGCACAACGAGGTTTAGATGAGCACAATGCTCTAGGTATGACGGAGTTAAAACAAAACATGTCATCAGACATCAGAAACCGGCCTATCCTTGCCTCAACCAGCGAAGCGTCGTTTGAAACCGTTTTTACACGCTACTATAGCCTGGTCTATCAACTCGCCTATCGCTGTGTGGGACAGAGCGACGAGGCGGAAGATATCGCACAGGAAGTTTTCCTGCGTTACCACCGCGTTCCGCCTAAAGCCGAAAGCGAAGCGGAACGACGTTCCTGGCTCTGCCGTGTCGCCACCAACCTCGGCCTGAATGCCCTGCGGAGTCGGCAGCGGCGCACAAGCCGCGAGGAACAAGTCAGCGAAACGGTTCGACGAAGCACACCTGAAGCTGAGGCACAACAAGACCCCGAGCAACATGTGCTCATCAGTGAACAGGCAGCTCTGGTGCGCTCGATTCTGGCTGAAATGCCCGAACGACAGCAGACCTATATTTTGTTGCGTAGTACAGGTTTAAGTTATGCGGAGATCGCGCAAGCTACAGGTGTAGCAACAGCTTCTGTGGGCGCGTTATTGGCCCGTGCTGAACGGGAATTTCGCAGGAGGTATCATGAACGAGTTACAGCACCCAGAGCATAACGACAATTGTCTTGATCAGAGTATCTTGATTGCCCGGCGCGATAATGAACTGCCAGCAGACGAAGTAGCACATGTTGAACAGCATATCGCTACCTGCGGTGACTGCGCTGCCAATGATCGGCTCATCACCAGTGGTGGGAGTGAGGTCTATACCCTGCTCTCCGCTTTAGGTCCCGCACCAGGTGCGGTTCCCGATCCCGTCACGGCGCTCGCAAAGCTGAATACACACCTGCGCGAGACAGCATCTCCCAGCAAGAGCGCTCCTGCTTTGCAAGCGCTACCCGCCGCGAAAAAATCATCACCCATCTGGCGGCAGTTGAGACGGAACTGGGTAGCGGCAGTGGCAGCAGCTATCTTGCTTGCCCTGTTGATCTTGCCGAATGCCAGTGCCCTGGCGGACCAATTCCTCTCGCTCTTCCGCGTCCAGCAATTTCAGCCTGTTAACATCGACCCGCGCGATCTTGCTTCGCATCCACTGCCTGGAATACAGGATTTTGGCACCTGGCAAGTATCAGCCAATAGTTTGAAACTGCAGAATAATCTGACGAAGGCCCAGGCGCAGCGGCTGGTTACCTTCCCCATTGCGCTGCCCGCTCACTTACCACAAGGGCTCGTACATAATCCTGCCTTTGCCGTGGTTCAAGGTGGCCAGTTGACCTTTACCTTTAGCGTAGCGAAGACACATGCCTACCTCGTGCGCAATGGGCACGGTAATATGTCTATTCCAGCAAATTTAGATGGCGCGAAATATTCCGTGAGTGTCGCCCCTGGCGTTGAGATGAGTTTTGACAGCCGCGATAAATACTTCATGGTTATCGAGATTCCCAGCCCGACCATACGAGCAACAGGGAATGCCTCGCTCAACGAACTGCGCGATTTCATGCTCTCACTCCCGAATTTACCGCCACAAGTAGTGGCGCAGTTGCGACAGATCGATCTCAATAGTGGCACGATACCGATTCCCGTACCACCTCAATTCACAGCACAGCGCGTCACCGTTCATGGAGCTCCAGGATTGCTCCTGGCAGACAATACACCTATTGGCGGTATTGTGGTCTGGCAAACTCATGGTATGATCTATGCATTAGGTGGTGATATCGGCAATGCTGCCCAACTGTTGACTACCGCCAATTCACTTCCTTAGATATAAGGGTACATCTTGATGAGTGAACAGGCACACTATAGCACCGGCGGGATTAGCACAATCTCAAGCGAGCAACAGGAGCATCACGCTATTCAGCGTGGTGCTCCTGCTGTGCAAGTTGAACATTTGCGCAAAGCATATGGTCGCCTCGTCGCGGTGAATGATGTCAGTTTCGTCATGCAACGCGGTGAAGCTTTTGGCTTCCTTGGGCCAAACGGCGCCGGTAAGAGTACCGTGGTCAAAATACTCACAGGTCTGGTTACATCTACAGAGGGCAGCGTTCGTGTACTAGGACACCCCGTCAGTCATCTTGAGACGCGCAGGAAAATCGGCTACCTGCCAGAATTGCCCAATTTCCATCGCTGGTTACGCGCGCAGGAGTTTTTGCAGTTTCACGGGCGACTCTACGGCTTAGGCGGCGCTCCATTGCGCAAGCGCTCCAAAGAGTTGCTGGAACTGGTCGGGTTGACTGGTTGCGAACGACAGAAGCTTGGTACCTTTTCCAAGGGCATGTTACAGCGTATCGGCCTGGCCCAGGCCATGCTGAACCAACCGGAGCTACTGATTCTCGATGAACCGACCTCTGGACTTGACCCTCTTGGGCAGCGAGACATGCGCAATCTCATTCTGCGGCTGAAGATGGAAGGCATCAGTATCTTCCTCAATTCGCACCAGCTCGGAGATGTCGAACTTATCTGTGATCGCGTAGCGATCATCCATCATGGTCAACTCTTGAAGATTGGTCCTCCCGCGACGCTCTTCGATGAACCACTGGTGTTAGAGGTACGCGTCAATGCCGTGAGCGCGGATCTCCTCCGCCGCGTTGGAGCAGCGTCGCTCGCGGTACAACGTGACGAAGCTGACCCGCTCCGCTTGCTGGTCGAGGTGCAAGATGACGAACAGGCGGCGGATGTCGCCTCCGCCGTTCTGGCCAGCGGAACACGCCTCTTTAGCATGCAGCCACGCCGGCGCACGCTTGAGCAGCTCTTCTTGCGCACTATTGAATCATCAGAGTATTGAGAACCTTGGAGAGGAAACTATACCATGGGATGGTTGTTGATCACCCGCTTTACTTTACAAGAGGCCATTCGCCGCCGCCTTTTTCTCACCATGGCTATTCTCACCCTGTTGATGCTGGTTTTATTCGGGCTGCTCATCCATGCTGCGACCGACCGGATGCAGGCAAACATGGTGGCCAATGGCATGGATCCAACCCTGCCGACGCTCTACGCCGGTATCGCCATAACCATTCTCGCCATGTGGCTGGTCTATCTAGTCATCAGCACCATGACCATCTTCTTGACCATCAGTATGATCTCCGGTGAGATCGAGGCCGGAACCTTTGTCGTCATTGTCCCTAAACCCCTGCGCCGCGCCGAAATTATTTTCGGGAAGTGGCTGGGATACGCGTTAATTCTGGGCCTGTATACGCTACTCCTCTCTCTCTCCTTCATGGGCATTATTTACTGGTTCACTGGTTACTGGCCCACGCACGCTTTCGCCGCCATTGGCATGCTTGAGATGAGTATGCTCGTACTGCTCGGCCTGATCACGCTCTGTGGAGCCTTTGTGCCGACAGCTGCCAACGGTGTTATCGCCGTTATGCTCTTTATGGGAGCCTTTATTTCCAGTATCGTGCAATTCGCCATACCTGCCCAGGATTACATGATCCAGAACATTACAGCGGTCATCAGTCTGATTATGCCGACCGATGCTATGTGGCATGGCGCCTCCTATTATCTCTTTCCCGCCGCAATCGGTGTGTTGCAGAACTTTACCGTCAGTAGTGTCAACACGCCCTTTACCGCGACACAACCCATCTCCCCCCAGCTCCTTACCTGGGCAATTCTCTATAGCCTCGTACTGCCCCTCATAGCCATACGACGCTTTCAGCGTCGCGACCTTTGACGCCTTTTCTAATTCCCACCGCAACGTCCAGCCGCTGACGTACTTCTCCCCTTTGGCTTCATCAATGATGCAGGGAGTGTATGAATTCATTGCAGGCGTTCGATCGTCCGTAGGGGCCGGTTTACCGTGCCCACAGCCGATTGATCGGCCCTCCGCTCTCACGCCTCCAACTATTACACACACCCCGATACAGGAAAATGGTTGCAGTACAGCATCTATCCCTGTACAATCAGTACATTGGTAGCCGCCACAACAGAAAGAGCAGCATAGAAGCACTCAAACTTCAATAAGCCGCCTTGACAAATGACTTCGGTCATTTCCGCAACAAAGATGTAGCGCGAGCAGAGGCCCTTGCCGCCTGCCCGCTCCTTCACGAGTTTTGGCAGCAGCTGGTTGTCCGGCGTGCCATGAGTAAGAAGAGATGACCGAAAGGCAATTTATGGAACAAGACTGGGGAAGGCGTCACGATTTTGTAGCTCTCGATGAAAGTACAATTACCTCTCTGCTCCAGCCGGTATTTCCTGGCAAAACATTGGCTTCAGCCGAACTTTTAACGGCAGGGAAATGTAATACCAACTATAAAATCAGAGTCTTGGGTATCAATAAGTTCTTCGTTTTACGCATCCATGTCCGTGACCGCGTGAGTGGGAAGAGAGATTTCAGCATTTTTCAACTGGTACAAGAACGGGTTCCGGTTCCCCACATACTCTATACCACCGAGGGTAGGGAGCCAGGTGCCATCTCATACACCGTCATGCCCTGGGTTGATGGCATTCTCTTTAGCGATATCCTCGCGTCAAAAGATGAAAGAGCCATAGCTGAATGCGCACGTAATATCGGTATCACCCTGGCAAATATCGGCACATACACTTTTCCAAAAGCCGGCTTTTTTGGTCCCGATCTCAGCATTATCGAAGAATTTGACGAAGAAAGCACCCTGTCTTATTTCGAACAATTCCTGTTTACTGGCCAGAGCGGGCAGCATCTCGGTCCAACCCTGACGCGGCGTCTCTGGAATTTCCTCAAAGACAATGTACATTACTTCGACGCTATCAATGCTGCGAGATCGCTGGTCCACTCCGATTTCAAGGGCTTCAACATACTCGTGCATCAGCTTAATGATCGATGGCATGTTTTGGCCGTGCTCGACTGGGAGTTTGCCTTTGCTGGTTCACCACTTGTCGATATCGGCAATATGTTACGCTATAGCCACCTGCACCCTGCTATTTTTGAACAGGAATTTATCAATGGGTATCGAGAACAAGGAGGAATGCTCCCACGTGATTGGAAGAAAATCGCAAAACTTGTCGATCTTTTGAGCCTGTGCGAATTTCTCAACTCACCAACTCCACGCGATGCTCTCCGTCAAGAGGTCACCGGCCTGATCATGAACACCCTGGAACATTGGGAAGATTTCAGCGAAAACTAACCAGCAATTCCATTACAGACGCACGCCTGGTCGGCCAGACCGTCGAGGGTGGACCTAGCGAGGAAGTCATCCAGCGCCCTAAACATCCTTACACACAGCTGCTTATTTCCGCGGCACCTGATCCCGATCGCATGGGAACTGACGAGCAGGGTACAGCTGGTAGGCCGGAGCG
>CATPCK010000487.1 GCA_955652655.1 uncultured Ktedonobacteraceae bacterium
ACTCCAACGCACACTCAATCCACTGCGCGACAGTGTACAGGCTATCGCTAAGAGACATACATTGGGACCGGACTGGTTCAATTATCTTACCCAGATGCTCATATATGACGAAGTTATCGTCCCTAATGGCAAGTTGTGGAAACGATTCGGACCGCTGTATATCTATGCTCCACCCAAAGAGTACATTCTCGCGCTCAAAATTACGGCTGGGCGGGAGAAAGATATCGATGATTGTGTTATACTACTCCCACAAACAAAAATTAAGACACGAAAACAAGCCCAACAATTGTTGAAGCGTTATATCCTACCCGAAGCATAAGAGAAAAGCGCAGAACGGATTGAATACTCACTAAATCAGCTTTTCGGGATACAATAGACCCTTAGTAAAGAAAGGGGTAACTAGCAATGGTGCCGGGAACTATTGAAACCATGGCATGGGCCTACAACGAAATCTGCGCAGGAGAAGACCCCTGGACCGCCCTGGGCAACTTTACCAACGCATGGTACGGCTACGCAAAAGATATCAGAACCACCTTAGTAAGTGAACCTCTGGTAAAACCAGAACAAGAGACAGAATATACCCACCGTTGGGCGGCCTTCTGTGCGGCATCCGCCGAATTCCTCTGTACTCGCTACGAAGTACCCTGCCCGGACTGGGTTCACGATCCCTACTACACCCTAGAAACTCCCTGGTGGTACACCAGACAAGCACATAACCCAGCCATGCAAGCATATATATCACAAATGACACCGGCCCCTTTTGCACGCCGCAACATCTTTTGCAGTAATCGGCTCTTTCAGAATAAGTATGAGATGTACGAATGGACTCAGGAAGCAAGAGCTAAAGGCATAACAAACCCTGGGGAAATCTGGCACTATGCCCGCCAGAAAGAAATCAGCATCCACGGAGCTTAATAGCAGCCATTTTATCCTATCAGCATAGCCAACCTATGATATAATAGGACTAGCATACGAGCCAGATATTGAGCAATGTTCTCTGTATGAACAAAGAGTGAAAGGCACATTCTCTATGCCACCACCAGAAGAACGATTGACTACATTAGAATATAATCTCGATCAGTTTAAAGCCGAAGCAACTACCTATTATCAGGAAATGGCAATGCAAGTGACCATGTCAAAAGGGTTAACTGAAGATGCCGTTAAGCGACTCATGCAACTAAGAGTACAGGTAGATAAACGCTTCAATAGCACCGATCAACAACTCGCCGAACTGAAGCAAGATATTAGCGATCATACCCCACGTCTAGATAGACTTGAAACAAAAGTAGATGCAATACAAACTACTCTCGCCCAAATCCTCGCACGCCT
The DNA here is from genome assembly GCA_955652655.1 of uncultured Ktedonobacteraceae bacterium. Classification (GTDB taxonomy): domain Bacteria; phylum Chloroflexota; class Ktedonobacteria; order Ktedonobacterales; family Ktedonobacteraceae; genus UBA11361. Next base: position 1,330 of record CATPCK010000487.1, read on the forward strand.
ACCGGAAAAATCATAGCTTGCCATAGAAATTATCGGCAAACGCGACTACAAGGATAGTTCCACAATAAAAAAAAGGAACTATCTTTTTTTCGCTGTGATGAGCGTCGCTCCGGGCGTCAATAAGCGATGGCGCCGGACATGGCTCATTCCCGCCTGTTCCAACCAGCTTTTGACGGTCGGGAAAGGATAACATGTTCCTCCGACGGTGGTCATTGTAAGGGCCATAAATTGCACCATCAGTGAAGCCAGTTTGGAGTGGTGTGTCTGATCGGTGATCTGGTCGAGGAAGACCAGTACTCCACCGGGTTTGAGTGTCTGTACCACTTTTTCAAGGACAGCGGCATTGATCTCGGGGGGAAGCAGATGCGCTATATGGAAATAGAGGGCCACGTCATATGACGAGGAGAGGTCTTTAGAGAAATCTTCGCACACGATGTCTCCGCAGATAAAGGTCATGCGTTTTTCCAGGTGTGTCTGCTGAGCAGTACGTTTGCCAGCCTCGATACCCGGTTGAATATCAAGAATGGTCGCGTGAAGCGCGGGATATTTCCGGCAGAAGAGGGCGCTATAGGCGGCATGCGAGCCACCCACATCGAGCAACTGCGTCGCTCCCGCCGGTATCTTTACGCGATTGACCACTTCTCCTCCTAGAGCCATCGCCAGCGCCGCCAATCCCGCGTAGTGACGCGCCAGGGCGGCAGCGGTGGATGGATCGCTGGCATCCTCATCATATGGCATACGCATCGCCTGCTTGTTCTCGCGTACTACCTCCGGGAGGTGATCCCAGATGGCTACGATATCGGGGCTATGGATGATATAAGGGGCGACACTGATGGGCGAGGCACTCGTGAGCCAGCGCTGCGCCATGCGCGTGTTGATGTATCGTCCCCGGCGAAGACGCAGGTAGCCGGCTGAAATAAGTAGCTGTAACAGGAGTTGTAAGCCCTGGGGATTACACTTGAGCTTTTCAGCGAGCGCTTCAAGCGACAGGGATTGTTCGCTGAGCGCATCGAAAATACCCAGTTCACAAGCGGCCACAAGTACCTTAGCTATACCTGGTGCCAGTGGCGTGTCGAAGAGTGGAACAGGTAACAGGTTAAGGCGAGCAAGAATATTTTCCAGGATTGTAAGACGCAAAGGCATTAGATGATGACTCCTAACAACCATCCTCCGGCAAGCACGATACAGGTGAACGCGGCCAGGTAAAAATGGAATTTACGGGTTGACGCGGGCTTTTTTGTTCCAAAGAAAAGGATCATTCCTGCAGCGGATACGCAGGTTAAGACCAATGTTGGGACAATAATCCAGGGGTTGGCGGGAACAATATGCAGGAGCAACAGCAGGGCTATCAAAGCTGCACCTGCCAGAAGCAGAAGATGACAGGCAAAAAAGGAACCACGCACTCCCAGTATCACCGCGAGTGTTTTAGCTCCGAACGCTGCATCCTCTTCCAGGTCGTCCAGGGCGTTCGCCAGGTTCAACGCTACGCCAAGTAGAAAACCTACCGGCACCAACCAGAGCAAAAAAGGCAATACGCGGCCCACTCCGACAAAGGCATACAGGGGGATCAGGGGCATTGCCAGGGCAAAAACAATGCCGCTGAGCGGCGTCGATTTCAGGCCAAGGTTATATGCCTGTCCCAATGTGAGATAGAGCAGTGAAACCAACAATGCCAGGGGAGGAAGCGGAAGCAGCAGGAGCACCATTAGCACTATCATGAAGAGACCTGCTACCAGGGCTTCACGAGGATGCACCAGGCCTCGAGGTATAGGTTTCTCCGGTTTACCTGCTGCATCCAGGCGGCGATCACAGTAGTCGTTAATCATGGCGATTGAAATTTGCATAGCGGTATGCGCCGCGATCACCAGCAGGACTGTGCTCCATACTAAACGCGGCCAGGCGGCTAATAAGGTAAAGACGCTGACGCCTATGATGTGTATGAATACAGGTCCAGGGTGACTGAGCAAGAAAAAACCCAGGAGTATGTTGCTGACGCGGCGCTTTCTCACGATTTCCATGGGGATAATATGTTCCTCATCAGTGGACAGGCAGGCGCTCTAACATCGCTTTAAACCATTGCGAGCGTATTTCGTTACCTGCGAGGGCCAGGGTGATAAAGATACCTAGAATGGCTCCGCCCAACCAGAGAGCGAACGAGATCGCGCCCATGTTTCCAGAGTAAAGCAGGTGAATGGCATATAAGATGGTTTGCGAGAGAGGAGCGGCGAATGGCAGAACGTCGCGCAGAGATGGCTGCTGCCAGATAATGCCAAGGGTTGTTATCGATGCCAGGATAACCACCGCCACCAGTTCTGGGACGGAGGGACGCCATAACGAAAACTGGCGGTCAGTATACCGCTGCGGACTCATAGCAACGCGCTGCATGATCAACATCGTCATGTCCGCAGGCTCGGCAACCGACCGAAGCTGTCGCAGCGAAGAGGAGACTTCCTCCAGCAAATAGAGTTCCCTGCTGCAGTCATCACACTGTGCGATATGCCCTTCCAGTTCACGTACCTGGTTCATTGTCAGCTGGTTATCAATATAGAATTGTAATTGCTTCCTTGCATCATGACAACGCATTATTCGCCTCTCGTTCTGGTATTCCGTTCGCTCTCAAACATCTCCAAACGCTCTTTCAATAAATTGCGCGCCCGGAATAAATGTGTTTTAATAGTACCGATCGGCAGGGTCAAAATTTCCGCCATCTCCTCGTAGGTCATATCCTGGAGATGGCGGAGTACCAGCACTATGCGATACTTTGCGGGCAATTTTGCGAGATGTTCATGAACAAGAGCTTGACGGGCGCGGGTTTCCAATTCGGCATCGACGCGTTGCTCACGACTGACATTGGCTACTATATGTTCCGCCTGCACTTCGAGCTGGATAGCTCTATCGCGCTTGCGATGCTCAAGCTGTTTTAGGGCGCAATTGTAGGCGATGCGATAAAGCCATGTGGAAAAGCGGGCTTCGCCACGAAATGTTGGTAGACCCTGCCACGCGGCCAAAAATGTCTCTTGTGTGACTTCATTTGCTTCTTCATACTGTTGCAGCATGCGAAAAACAAGATTGAAGACACGGCGCTGGTGATGTTGCACCAACTGGGCAAAGGCATCCTGATCTCCTTTTTTACTGGCAGCGACAAAATGAGCTTCTTCCTGCTCAGTAAAGGAGGGAACTGCGCTAGTTATGGACATCCCTATCCCTTGTGTTGGTTGCAATAAATGCTCACTCATACTTTCTATTAGGGAACGCAACAGGAGAAAATGTTTCATTATCTTGACATGAAACAAATTCGTTGCTGTTACTATCATACCATACATATAATGCTTCTTACCTTTTTCATCTGGAGAGCGGACCATCTCTCGAGGGCCGATCAATCGGCGGTAATAGGCATCAATCTAAAGAAAAGTGGGTGGGAAAAACGAAGAGGGAACAGGCCTTCCGTAGGGGCGGGAGCGGTGGGGATGAGGAGTGGGGACCCTTGTGATCGCCCGCGCTGGGGATGAGTGCCGTCCTGCCCGGGAG
>CATPCK010000488.1 GCA_955652655.1 uncultured Ktedonobacteraceae bacterium
GCGGCGCATCACCAGGTACGAAAAGAGAGCCGAAGGAGGTATCACAATCGCCAACGCTATTGCACTCAAAGCAACCAGAAAAAGCAGCGATGGCAACACTACGGAGTAATTATGCGTGATGAAGATAAACAACATCTCCAGGACCACGATTAATAGTGCTGCTCCCAATGCCACAACCATCACATGGGCGTGTGTCAATGACCAGAGAAGCTGCTTACGCCGCAATTGATCCCAGTACAGCAACACGCGGATGGCCAGACGGAAGAAGACGAATGCCGCACTATCTAATAGCAGCGTTAATATCACCAGTTGAACGATGCGGCCATTTCCATGCAGAGAATAATTGGGTGCTGTATACGGAGGCAATACCATGCTAAAGAACACTAGCATACCAGCGAGCAGAAGACTCAGGAAAAAAGCGGTGGCGACATCAAAGAGAAGCTTTCTCCACCAGGATCTTGCTGGTTGCCGCAGGCGCAGAGCACACCAGGTAATACAGAGCAAGCCTACGAGTAAAGCATTGATAAGTTGCCAGGCAGAGGAGAGATCGCCCTGCAATAGCAGGAAGGCAGACCACATTACCGCCCCCATCAATAGTGCTTCTAGCATGGAACGCAACGGACCCGCGCTCTGAAAAAAGTGCTTCCTATGCATTAGGCATCAAGCTCCCCCTTCAGGTCGCAGGCGGTAACCAATTCCCCATACCGTTTCAATGGCCTCACCCAGTACCCCCAGCTTTTTACGCAGTCGCAAGACAGTATTGTCTACTGAGCGATCACCACCTACATACGTCTCGCGCCAGACTGTATCCAGCAAGTATGAGCGGCTGAAGGCACGACCAGGACTGCGTAACAACAAGTGGAGCAAAGCAAATTCTGTGGGGCTGAGATCGAGCGCTACCCCATCGAGTAGCGCCTGGTGAGCCTGAGGGTCAAAGTGGAGAGGGCCGTAGCTGAGGCATCTATCAACGCGGCTGTGATCGGCCTCAAGCACCTGTTGCACAATCTCGGCACGCCTCAGTAGCGCTCGCACACGAGCGATAAACTCTCGCATACTGAACGGCTTGGTGAGATAATCGTCCGCACCCAGTTCAAGACCAAGCACGCGATCCGTTTCTTCGCCCCGCGCAGTGAGCATTAAGACAGGCGTAGAGGCCGCCTGTCGCAACCGACGCAATACCTCCAGGCCATCTAGCTCAGGCAGCATCCAATCGAGAACCACAAGCGCGGTTTCCTCTTTGGAATGCAAGCGCAGGGCGGATGGTCCATTGCTCGCATGAACAACGCGATAACCGTTTCCTTCAAGTTCCCGAATAATCACCTGCGCCAGGTCATTTGCATCTTCAACCAGCAGAATCGTCGTCATTCAACGCGCAGTGTCCTCCTCGTTTTAAGGAACGTGTTTATAATGCTTAACATGCTATAGTGTATCATACTAAGGTATCAGAGTTATTCACCCTTCATCATTTTTCCTCCGACTCTATCTCATCTTCTCCATGTTTGACTATAGCAGAGATATGTTGCAGCCAGGTCACACACTTGTCGCAACTTTGTCACAAAAATACATGAACGTGCTCATTTTTCTAAGAGACACATTATGCGAAGAAGCAGGTATCATCTTGAGGATATCCGCTTCTTCGCGTAATGTGCCGTGACCTATTGATGAGACACCTTTTCAGGTATTTATTCGTGCCACCACTTAGGACGATGAAAAAACTCCATATAGTATCAAAGGAGGACGTGGAGGCCGCTGGCTGAAAACGACAGTCTCCACTACAAAGGCGCATGGATTACACAACAGTGATTGCCCTCTCTACAGAAGAGAGCAAACCCGATATGAAGCAGGGCTCGATCTTTTTTATTGGGACCGCCACCGTACTGCTGCGCTATGCCGGCTTTACGGTTCTGACTGATCCCAACTTCCTGCATAGTGGAGAACGTGTCCACCTGGGATACGGGCTTCGTTCGAAGCGCAAAACCGACCCTGCCATCAACATCGAAGAGCTACCACCGCTCGATCTTGTCGTACTCTCTCACATGCATGAAGACCATTTTGATCGCGTAGTAGAGCATAAGCTGGACAAATTCATACCGATTGTGACGACACCCCAGGCAGCAACTGCCCTCAAGAAGAAAGGCTTCAAATCGACATACGCCCTCAAGACGTGGCAAACACTGATAGCCGCTAAAGGGGATACACAACTGCGCATTACTTCTATGCCTGGAAAACATGCACCTGGGTCTCTCTCAAAGCTGCTTCCACCCGTGATGGGCAGTATGCTGGAGTTCCAGTCGCCAACAGGGAAGACAAGCATGCGTCTCTACATTACTGGCGATACGCTGCTCCATAAACAGCTGAAGGAGATCCCTCAACGCTATCCCGAGATCGACTTAGCCCTCTTCCACCTTGGAGGAACACGCATCTTCGGGATAATGCTAACGATGGATGGGAAACAGGGGGCGGAAGCCATCAAGATCATTGCTCCACGCACGGTGATACCCATACACTTTAACGATTACCCGGTATTTAAGTCGCATCTCGAAGACTTTGTGAAAGCAGTCCAAGCAGCGGGTCTCGAAAACAGCATCAAGTACCTGAATGCTGGAGAAACATACACGTTTGAGGTGCCCACAAATCGACAGTAGCAATGATGTTGCCAGTTTTCCACGAGAAGGGATAGACAAGCATCCATGTGCAAGCCCCACAAGACTGAAGATGGCAGAAGAGGATGGCTAGCCATATTTACCTCTATCTCCCCTTCTTTAATGTTATCGATTAATCCCACTGAGACCAGGCAGTGCGTAATCGACGACGAACAAGGCTCATACCTGTAGCAACGCCTAAGAGCGTTACGCCAAGAATAGTCAATGCCAGCGGCGTTGGAATCCCCAGCGTCGGCAAGAAGAGCGCGTGGAGAGCCGCCACAACGATCAGGCCTGCACCTGTGAGGACAAAGATGCGCACGCCTGCTCCCATGCCCAGCAGGAGCAGCGCCAGGGCTTCACCCATCAAGAGCAGCGTATACAATAAGTTTCCTTCGCTATGCGTGAAACTCAACCAGAGGGTCGGCAGCAAGAGCAGCGCTGCACCCAGAACAGCAACAACTTCCCCAATAATGCGATGCTCTGGCAATGTCTCATCACGGAGCAGTAGCGGCGCTATTACAGTGAGGTATGTAGCAGGAGCCAGGGTGAGCAGATCGAGATTTGTTTGTCCAAAGGCAGCCAAAGTCCAACTCACTACTAGTGATACCAGAAAACCCGCTGAATAGTCACAGCAGCGACGCACAAAATTAATCTCCTGGATACGGCCATAACAGAAGGCCATCAGCGCCAGTACGAACAGCGAACCTGCTCCCACAAAAGCCAGCAGGCCAGAACTAGCGAAAAGACCGCCATTGCCAATGATGACCAGGACGACCAGGAATTGACCACCAATACCTGCTACATTGTGTAAGAGTGACGCGGGTATGCTGCTCGTCAATGGTGTGATAACCTTCCATACCAGTTGCGAGACAAAGATCAGAGTACATAGTATGGAGAAAGCTACCATCATAGCTGCGATATCCAGGTGCGGCTGCCAGAGCAATATAGCGAAGGCTGCGAAAATCACAGGTAATATCAGCGTCTCCGGCACGCGCTCCACCAGCATGAAGCAGACGGTAATTGCAGTGAAGACCAGGAGACTGTATGCGATCAGGGTA
>CATPCK010000489.1 GCA_955652655.1 uncultured Ktedonobacteraceae bacterium
GTGGTACGGAGTGCGCCATCTGGAGCAGCCATGTGGTTGCGCATACGCGCCTCCTGGATGAAGCCGAGGCGGCGAGGGATGGCGGCACTACGAACGTTTCGTTCATCACAGCGTATCTCGACACGATTGGCTGCAAGCGAACTGAAGACATAATTTGTCAAGAGCTGCACAGCTTCTGTCATGTACCCATGCCCCGGAGCGGAGACACGCAGCCAGTAGCCGATTTCAAAGTACCTGTGCTCCCAGTTCTTCGGATGGATGCCAGTGCCTCCTAAAAAGCGGTTGGTTGCCTTTTCCCAGATGCTGAGGACGAGATCCTCACGGATCAACCATTTAGCCTGCTCATGGATGATCCAATCCCGGCTCTCTTCGACAGTTTGATGAGCGTCGGCAAACGGGAGCCAGGGGCGGATGTGATCGCGCGACTCGGCTACTGCCTCAAACAATGCTTGCGCGTCACTTTCGCGGTATGGCCTCACAATAAGGCGTTCGCTCTGTAACTCTTCAAACAACGGGATAAGGGTCAGGTATGGGGTGGCGTTCAAAGCTGCTCCTCCTTCTACATAGGTGATGACTGCGTACTGAATTCTATACGTGGTATTAGTTCTTTCTCAAAGGTCTCATAGGCGAGAAATTAGTTGTGATTATGCTGTTACGGGCTTGACACCTGCAACAGCATAATGACCCTTAACAAAATCATGCGGATAGTGGAACACCCACCGAGGGCCGATCAATCGGCGATGTGCGCGATCAATCGGCACCTACGGATGGCCAGATTATATTGCTAATCTGCATACATGCATGACGTTATGTCAACCAGGTGATCAGGAGCTGACTAACTGAATAGGCAATTCTACGTTGGCAGGCAGTACCTCGCCAGCACGCAACTCTTTTTCGTAGATGTCGTACTGTCGAGCAATATAGATGCCTGTTCTCCGGTGGGGCTGCGCCAGAGCAGCCAATTGCTGCATTTCAGCGTACAAGTCGAATTTGAGCTTGACTGGCTGATAAGAGCCATCTGCTGATTCGTCTGCATCGATCATCATGCGCCAGAACTGGCGTACAGGTGTATACCCTTCGTGCTCAAGAAGGTCCTTTGCACCCTGGTTGCCGCTGCTAACCGCGCTATGCAGGACGACGCGCACTCCCGCGGGAGCTTTTCTGAGGTACTGGCGCGACCTGTGTTCCGCAAAACGAAGCAGAAGTGTGCCGATACCTCGACCCAGGAATTCAGGGTGTACGCGTATCCTCATATTGACCTGCGTATAATCGCTACTCCAGAGGTCGGCAAAGCCAACGAGCTGCCCTCTATTGGTGATGATTACCCAGGCATCGGTGTCCAGGTTGAAAGCTGGTCTTTGCCAGTCCGCAAGCAGTTCCTCCTCTGTATAATCAGACATACCGTCTTCGATGATGTCACACGCTATTAGTAACCTGGTTACGTCGCTCAGGTCGTTTAACCTGGGCGCACGAGCCAAAAGGTTTTGTAGCAATATAGCCATGGATGATTTCTCCATTCTGTTGTAGGAGCACCGCGATGTAAACCATCAAATCCTACGCTCTACGCTAAGAAAGGAGGAAGATGCATTGTTTGTTTACATCGTAACCGACTGTGTACTTAATTCTTCACCGGCACGCAGTTCTTTTTCGTATGTATCATGTTGTAGAGCAACGTGCAATCCGACTCGCTCATAGAGCCGAGTTGCTCCAGTCAAGTTTTGTGAATCGACACCCAGCCCAACTTTGTATATGCCACGGCGATAACATTCAGTGAACGCGTGGAGCAGGAGCGCGTTGCCAAGGCCTTTACGGCGCCAGGGACGCCGTACCGCCACCTGCGCTACCCATCCCAGGTCAAGGTCCCTCTCGTACTCACAGAGAATACCGCCAGCGAGCTGGTCTCCATCAAAGGCCAGGAACCACAAGGTAGGGTCAAAGCTACCTTGCTTTACCCGCCAGTGCTCAAACTCCTCGTATGTCGAGGGCAAATGTCCCCAGTGATCCTGGAAGGCTTCTTCCATCATTTCGTAGACGGCACGCTCTTCCTTGCCAGCGACCATGTTACGAACTGTTATACCAGCAGGCCGCTCCGGTACGATCGGGGCGCGTTCCATGACCATCTCCATGCGCCAGAATTTTCGCACTAACTTGTAACCTGCCTGTTCAAGAAGCTGCCTGGTCGTGTTGTCCGCGGGGCTGATCCAGTTACTAAGCGTGACCCGGGCATGTGAAGGAGCCTGGGCGATGTGCTGCCGCGCCCTTGCTTCCGTCAACCGCAGCAGTGCAGGTTCAATATCCTGGCCTCGATACTCAGGATGCACACGTATGAACGCGTAGATACGCACGTGCTGGTTATGATCTACATCCGCTGTGCCAACAACGTGGCCTTCGGGGGTGGAGACAAGCCAGGCGTCTGTTTCCAGGTCAAAATCGGATGATTGCCAGAAGGCTCTTAATTCATCAATAGTGTGATCGAGCATGCCATCGTCGGCCAGGTCACAGGCATTTATCACTGCTAGAACGGCTTCGAGGTCGTCCATCCTGGGAGAACGCACAAGAAAGTTGCCCGGAAGTGTATTTGTTGTTGTCATGTTCTTTATCCTTTCATACAGAGTTCGGAACCAGGGCGACCGCCAGGGTCGCCCCTACATTTCAGGCGAATATTACCCGTTTCGTTTTAGTTTGCCGGTTTTCTTGGCGTAGCGCTCGGCAATGCCGAAGATGTATATCCCGACGGGTATGCTGACGATACCAGTGATTAGTAATGGCCATGTGTAACTCAAGATCTCTGGTGACCAGATGGGCTGATTTCTCATCAGGGCCGCACGTAAACCTTCAATTACGTAGGTCGCGGGCGATGAATAGGCTATTGGATGCATCCACTGTGGTAAGGCTTCTACAGGATAGTAGACGCCTGAAACCAGCAGTATTACAGCACGCACTATAAACGACATCTGCATACCTTTTTCGGTATAGAGCAGAGGTAAGACGGCGGTTGCTATACCGAAGCCGATGAACGAGATGCTGCCGAGTAGCAAAATGAAGATCGCTGTCACGAAGTTCGCGTGGCTGAGATCGGTATGGAAGAATACTCCCACTATCAGCAACTGCAAAATTGTGAAGAGCAGTCCATGGACTACGGCGTACATACAGCTACCGATCATGTGCGTGAAGCGCGAGATGGGCGCCATAAAGGTGTATTCAATGGTGCCTTCCCAGCGCTCCATGTTGATGATATCGGTCACGCCATCGAAGGTGACGCTCAGGTATGACCAGACAGCAGTTCCGATCAGCAGGTAGAGTATGAAAAAGTTTGTGTTTATTTTGACGCCAGTAATCAGCTGTGCGCTGAGACCGATATAGGTTACGGACATGGCGTTGACTATGTTGTATACCAGCCAGACGAGTTCCCAGCCCCAATAACGCTTGGCGAGGTTCCAGTTGCGTTCAAAGAAGGCGTAGGTTGCGCGTCCCTGGTGCATCAATGAAGACATTGTCGTATTGCTCCTTGTTTATGCTAACTCTCTATCTTACTTATTCTTCATCGTCTTCGCGTTGCGCTTCGAAGGCTTCGAAAGCCTTTTCCCAGCTACCGTAGCGTTCGATATCGGCTTCGGTGATCAGGTGAGCAGCGGTATAGTGCATAAAGACCTCATGCATGGTGACCAGTTCCGAACGGCCCATGATATCTGCGACTGCGCGTTTAAGTTCCAATGCATCACCTAAGGCGACTATGCGGCCCTGATCGATAATGGCGACGCGATCACACAATGCTTCGGCTTCGTCCATATCGTGGGTCGTGATCAGGATGGTTGCATCATGTTCGTCACGCAGCTCTCTGACAAAGGTCTGGACATCGATCTTTGAACGAGGATCAAGGCCCGTTGTCGGCTCGTCCAGCAACAGCACGATAGGAGCGGTGAGGAAGGCACGGGCGATGGCAACCTTTTGTTGCATGCCACGCGACATGTTTTCCAGGGGCGCTCCAATGCGGTCAGGCTTAATGCCCAGCCGGCCAAGAATACTGCGAATCTTGGGACGCGCTTCATCACCAGGCATGTTGTAGAGCCGCGCCGCGTAGATGAGATTTTCCATGGGCGACAACTTTTTGAAGAACGAAGCTTCCACACTGACCCGATTAATGAGGCGCTGTACGGTGCGCTCGTCTTTCACGACATCGTAGCCAAAGATGGTTACGCGCCCGCTGTCAGGGATAAGCAGCGTTGAAAGGATCCGTATCAAGGTCGACTTGCCAGAACCATTTGAGCCGAGGATACCAACGATCTCCTGACGCTTGATGGTTATGGTAACGTTATCAACGGCACGCACCTCACGCTTTTCTGCCTTTTGCTCTGCATTTTTTTTACGCCAACGTATTAAGGGACGGGGTTTCTTGAATAATTTGGTAAGGCCGTCAATGACGACTGCGTCTTTCGTATCATCAATAACAACTGGTACTGCTGGTTGTATATCTACATTTATAGCCATTTATTTTATTTCCTCTCTTGAGACGGCTAAGAAGCGTTATCCGCAGGATATTGTCCCTGTTAGCATACTGCACATTATTGACCGGTACATTGGTCCACAGAACAGTCTTAGACCTGTTCAACTGGACATTGATTTTGACGCGAATGACCATTGCTTTCATTACATGCTCCACCTCAAAGAGTAGATACAGGACACTAATACATTCTTTTTCTTGAGCCTAAAACAGACGACAAAAAACCGTGGGACTGTTTTTTTCTGCCAGTGCCCACGGTCGAGGGTGTCTCTTTTGCTGTTCCCTACTCACTCATCCTTTCGGAAGTGTGTAGGTGGAGATCCCACGGAGATGGGCACACTGCAAGCCTGGGCGAAGACAAAGAGGGAAGTCTTGAAAGTTCCCACTTCACTGCAGGTGAACAACTCACCCCGGCAGATGGGCATAGCATGGCCGTAACCAGCGATGTTATCGCGCAGACGCGCCACGTTGAGCCACCAGGTTCGTGTTGCCATGCTCGCCATCTCCTTCCATGAGATTTTTTGTTTTGTTGATCTTAATGTGTGTAAGATCGGGGCAGATAATTGCAGGGATTGCTGTTGCAATCCCGTTGTTGTGAGTATACGGGATGTGTTTGCTTCTTGTCAAGGTTTTTCGACTTCTTTACCAGTTTTTAACTATTCTTCTTTTCATTATGAAGTTTCACACCATCATGCGGAAAGCGGACCATACAGCGAGGGCCGATCAATCGGCGGTGAGCGCGATAAATCGGCTCCTACGGTTGCCCGGATGATGTTGTGAAAACTCACAATGGGTTTCGCGGAAGGGCCAGGGTGTCAGGCGAATTTGTTCAATTCTTTTAGTTTGCCCTGCTGGATGGCGTGTGCCACTGAGATGTGACGCTTGATGGCTTCTTCGGGTGTATTACTGGTGGTCTCAAGAATTGTCAAACGAACAAGGGTGAGATAGTCGTTTTGCTGTGGATAAACATTGGTGATGTAGCCACGACCAAGGTGCGTATCATCGGAGGTTGCTACGACAAAGCGTTTCCCGTTGGGGGCGATGACGGTGTGCCGAGCGAGGTCGAGTGCGTGTAAAAGTATAGGTAGGGCATTGGCTATTTCAACGGCTTGTGTTCGCGAAGATGATGTGTTTATTGGTTGATCATTACTTGTTGTGTCATTTTTTGACATGTTGTCTTTCCTCCTGGGCAGGGCAATATTATTTGCAACATAATGAACCTGGCATCTTTAGTGATGCCAGGTCTAGTGTTAACTCTACCTTCACCAGTGTACGAGAGTAGAGCCGTTTCGTCAAATGGGTTAGCTACAAGTCCTGTTCTAAAGCACGGCGAGCGCGTCTCCTGGTCCATAGCCGGCGCAGTGATTTCCAGGTACGGTTAGGGATGGACATCAAAACGCGTGGATGTTTGACGACGTATAAGAACAGGCGCGGCTGGAGGCGCTGCCACAAGCTGGGCAACTCTCGAATCTCCCCTGTATTGCGCGGATGCTCAGTGCTATCAGGGCTTGCCCATAGCTCACGAACGTAGATATCTTCAAAGCGCTGTAAGGTTGGGGCTTCGTCTAGAGCGGCTACAGTGATGGACTGGATGTACTCATGCGGGGTTTGAGAATACTGCAATGGAATACCCGCCCAATTCGCCAGGAGGCATATACGTCCATAGATTTGAGCTGACACGCTGTAATTGCGGAAGAGGCGACGCCACCAGATGCTGAAAAGCAGCAGACTAAAGAGGATGAGTAAGACAACAGTGCCGAGCGCTATGCTTGCTCGTTGGCCCAGTTGAGCTTCAAATTGTCCCTGAGTTTGGGTTGAGGTTGAGCCACTGATATCGCCCGCCTCATTTTTGGGTGATTTGCGATTTTTTCCGATGTTCGGGTTTACGCCACCGGTCGGAACGATATTCGACGTTCCTGGAAGAAATTGATTGGGAGTCGGTCGTACAAATGGTGAGAAGCCAGCGGATGGCTCAAAATTGATCCAACCATAGCCTGCAAAGTATACCTGCGTCCAGCTATGAGCATCAGTGCCGTAAATGATATGCTGGTGAGTTTTTGAATCCAGTTGACCATTGGTATAGCCGACAGCCACACGAGCGGGAATACCCAATGTGCGAGCCATTACGGCCATTGCGGTGGAGAAGTAGTTACAGAATCCTTTGTTGCCGCTGCGGAAAAGAAACCACGAAACGCCTTCCTGACCGGCAGGCAGGCGTATATTCACATCGTAACTGTAGTTTGTACGCAGATACATCTCGAGCGCTATAACTTTGTCGTACATAGTTGGAGCGCCCGCGGTGATCCTTTGTGCCGTCAGCGCAATATTGGGATCAAGGTCTTTCGGTAATTGCAGGTTAGCAGCAAGTATTGAAGGGTTATAGTATGTCAAAGGATATTGACCATCAAAGCTATCCGAGAAGTGGGGAGATGCAGCGGGCATGGGGATAGAGCGCAATGATGTCACATCGGCAGATGAAACATACGAGGTGACGGTGTAGTGCTGTCCAGCTGAGAGTCTGCCATTCCTTGCCAGGATTGCCACCAGCGAGTCACTGTTCTTGCTACCGAGTACAGTGGAAGGTAAGTTGACCGAAGCGATCTGCGAAGCTCCAAGAAGATAAGGATTTTGCTCACCTGGAGGATTTACGACATTGATTTGTTGGGCAACTGTATGCACTACTGTA
>CATPCK010000490.1 GCA_955652655.1 uncultured Ktedonobacteraceae bacterium
CTTGATGTAGTCATAATAATCATTGACAAGATTCGCGCCTACCTGCAAGGCTACTACCGCACAGAGAGTCGCAAGGAAATGCAAAGGGCGAAAGTGACCAAAGGGGGTATTCGGTGTGATAGTTTGCATCCAGGCCAGGATGCTGCCTAGCAGAGCGGACATCAAGGGGAGCAATAGATAGGTAGGACGAATGCCATCCAACCATACCAGTAGCCATTCGACAGGGGTCCGGCGATATTCGGATGGCGGCGCTACCAGTGGAGGAGGGAGGCGAACCGAGCGGGTGGTGGCGACTGAACGCACGGCAACTTCAGGCTCAAGGGCATTGATGGTCTGCAGCGATCCTAATGGTATCGTCGGCACATCTTCCGCCTGCACTGACGCAGCCGTTACTATTTTTGCGTTTGCTGGCGCATTCCCTTTGGGCGGAGAGAAGGCTATGTTATCCTCACCTGGGATTGAGGATACTATTTTTGGGAATGGGGGGACCTTCTCTCTGGTTCGGGAAACGGTTACAGTATTATCGTTTTCCTCTGAGGCCGAGTCTTTGCTTTGCATGTGCATGCGCCCTTCCTAAAGAAAGCTGCCGGGGTAGGGGCGAGCCCTTCCCCTACATTTTATTGTAATTTTGTAGTTCTTGCTGTAGGGCCAGCATTCTTTGTTGTAGCTGTGCCTGAGAAACAGCCACGGTCAGATCACCACGAGTCTTCTCCAGGATGCTGCGCGCGGTATCTGTTGTGCGTCGCAATCCTAGAGTGATGGCATCGGGGAAATCCACCAGGGTGAGAAGCGCGTAGATATCATCCATGTGGCGCAAGAACACCTCACACTGGTCAATATTACCACGACGCAGTTGATCGAGTACATAGCGCCTCAATTCTCCCACCGTTTCACCTAACCCATTGAGGTAAGGGGCCCAGCCTATGGAGAGGGTAT
This sequence comes from uncultured Ktedonobacteraceae bacterium, assembly GCA_955652655.1. GTDB lineage: Bacteria > Chloroflexota > Ktedonobacteria > Ktedonobacterales > Ktedonobacteraceae > UBA11361. The sequence continues at coordinate 937 of CATPCK010000490.1, forward strand.
GGGCTTCAGGAAGAGGGCGATTTTGCGCCAGGGCAAAGAATGCGGCCGCTTCGGCAAATTCTTTCTGGGCATCCTGAACAAAGCCTGCATAGAAAATATCCTGTTGGTCGCGCAGGTCTCCGGCCATTTCCGCGAGTAAGGCGGAGGCCTGTGCAAGGAGTTCCTCGGCATGCTGGAATTCTTGCCGATGGGTGGCGCGAATGCTGTTGGCACAATAGCGGATGGCGGTACGAGACTTGGGTAGGGCTCGTTCGCGGGCCGCGTGTTTCAGTCCCAGGTATTCTATGGCTTTTTGGCCTGTCGTGTCCAGTTGCTCTGTCATATACCTTACTCCCAAGCTCTACCTTACATTGCCAGGGTAGGGGCGAGCCCTACCCGTACATTGCTATAATAATGTATACATAGTTTATCATAGAAGTTGTTGGAGGGATAGATAGAAAAAAATATTGGGAGGAAAGGTGGCAGTCAGGGCGGGGGCTTTAGCCTCGGCAACAGGATCACCAAGATCACCCATACTATTTTCGCATTGGCCTGGGCAACAGGGCGGGGGCAAGCCCCGCCCGTACATTTCACGAGATTATAGGATGCGGCAGACGTCGAGCTCGGGTGGGAAGCTCATGGTGTTGAGGTCACCAGACCAGAAGAGCTGTTTCATCAATTCGGCTACGGCGTAGAGCAGGTGTTGCAAGGCGGCCTCGCGGCCTTTCTCGAAGGCTATGCTGCCATGATAGGTGGCTACGCCGGAGAACCAGGCGTTGAGGGGCAAGCTTGAGCTCATGCGAACAAGATACATTTCCATTTTCACGGCTCCGTGTTCTACGGGTACCATAATGCGAAGTTGCGGCATGGAGTCGATGATGTCGAGGCGATAGAAGACACCGTAGTGATCACGCGAGGCTTGAAAAATGGATACCTCGGGAAGGGTGGTATCGTCATCGTTCTGTTCGTTCCGCTCGTGGGGGTTATATTCCATTTGTACTCCTAAGTTTGCCAGTAAGTTTTCAAGCTGTTCGTTGATGTTCATCACTAACACCCTTTCGTGTGCGTAAGTGTATCTTTGTATGCCAAAGATGAATATCTATCACCTTTCATTACGGTGTTATTCCTGGTGGCAGGAGGAAAAGTGGAAATGGGATGTTGCGCGAGCAATTTTCGTGAGAATGTGTCTGATTTCGCGATTTAATTTTTTTGGGATGATGGTTCGGTTATTCGGTTGTGAAAGTTGGTGCACGTAATGTATGTTCTCTTTACTATTTCTTTATGAGGGGATTGTAACAGGTTATTCATAATAGTTGCGATGCCAGATACGACCTGGGCATTCTAGTTTGTTGGATTTGATGTGTTTGAGCCAGGATACTGAGATGATTGATTTGTATGCGCCGATGACATCTCCTAGTTTGGGTGTATTCTCTTGAGGGTTATTGTGTGTGTTATTGAGCCAGAGGATGAGGTGTATATGATCGGGCATGATTATGAATTCGTCTAAAATGAGGTTTCTATTTTGTAAATACTATGGTTTGGCGCAAATGCGGAAATTATCAAGCCGCGCCGTAAAACCCCTGGGCTTCCAGCCCCAGGGATAGAGGGGCGTTCCTTATTTGGGGCTTGGGAGGCGGGAGTAAGTAAATCGTAACGTATGCCGTAACGTTTGCGAGACGGTAGCAGAGTAGTATGGTAATATGGAGAAGCAAAGTCCTTCTTTCGCGGGAGAAAGCTTGACGCACCACAGGTTCAACAGGAGCAGGGAGATGAACACTCCACATGTCGTGACACAGAAGATGGGTGGGCCGCCCTCACGCAGCGAAGCAGACACACAATTGCGCGGGTACAAGCTCATACTTGCAAGGGCAGCGTGGATCATGCTCGTGGTGATAGACCTGGCGCTCTGTGTGGCTGACATACCGCTGGGTTATGCCCAATTCCTGACCGTGTGTACACAAGCGCTCTGTGCAAACCAGACGGCAACTCCGGACATGGTGCGGGCACTGCACTCCGCCGGGTTGTCTCTCCAGTTCTACGCCTTCTACTTGATTATCCTCTCAGTCGTGTTTGTGCTGATCTTCTGCGCCATCGGTGCCATCATCGCCTGGCGCAAATCTCGTGATTGGATGGGCCTGCTCGTTTCCCTCACTTTTATCATCATTGGACCTGCTATTACTACCGATTACCAGCAACTGGCCAGCGCTTATCCCATTACGCAAGTGCCGGGGGAGCTGATCCAGTTCCTTATGAACACCCTTCCTTTTCTCGTCGGTTATCTCTTCCCGGATGGACGCTTTGTGCCCCGCTGGACACGCTGGCTGGCTCTCCTGGTTGTGCTCTTCGCGGGGGGAAGCACCTTCTTTCCCACTTCGCCTTTCAACCTCGCTACCTGGCCTGGCCAACTGGGAACAGTGGCGCAGCTCGTGGTGATTGGGACGATCCTCTTCGCACAGGTCTATCGCTACTTGCGGGTCTCCACACCTGTCCAACGCCAGCAGACAAAGTGGGTCGTCTTCGGCATTATGGCGACGATCATCTACTTTCTCGCGTTAAACATCATGGGTACTCTTAACCCGGCCATCACGCAGGCCCACTCGCTCGGTATTCTGTTCGCAGAGGCCAGCTATTTTCTGGCTGTGGTCATCGTCCCGCTGGCGATCGCCTTCTCGATTCTGCGCTACCGCCTGTGGGAGATCGATCTCCTCATCAATCGCACGCTGGTCTACGGCACGCTGACGGGCATCCTGGCCCTGATCTATTTTGGGTGCGTGGTGCTCCTGCAACAGCTGGTGAATGGAGCAACGGGGCAGGTGGGGCAATCTCCCCTGATCATTGTCGGCTCCACGCTGGCGATCGCGGCCCTCTTCCAACCCCTGCGCAGGCGTATCCAGTGGATCATCGACCGGCGCTTCTATCGTCGCAAGTATGATGCGGCGCGCACGCTAGCCGCGTTCAGTGCGACCCTACGGAATGAGGTGGATTTGAGCGAGTTACGTGAGCACCTGCTGGGAGTGGTGCAGGAGACGATGCAACCAACTCATGTGTCGTTGTGGCTGCGCCCACCTGAACAAACTGCAACACCTCAGGCAGTGAGCAACAGCAAGGGTCAGGAGAAATGAGGTGCAGGCGTTCGCCTGCTCTACTGTGCCTTTCTGACAGAGCGTAGCAGTTTTGCACTTTAGCAATTTATGCCAGAATCAGTAATATGTACGAGCTGGGCTCGGCCCAGCCCTAGAAGCGGACGCGAGGTAAAGATTTTATTTGCCACCTACGGACATGTTGCTGCCGCCTAGATCTTCGGCGATGGCTGTGAATTGTTCGAGGGCGGATTGTAGGTCTTCGACGATGCTGGCGGCAAGGACATCAGGGGAAGCGAGCATGTCTGAACTTTCAAGGCTTTCGTCGCGGAGCCAGAAAAGGTCAAGGCTCACTTTGTCGCGTTTGAGTAGCTCATCATAGCTGAAAGAGTGGAAGCGCTCGCTTTCTTGCCGCTGATGACGATTTTCCGGATTGTAGCTGGCGACGAAGCCATCAAGGTGTGAGCGGGTAAGCGGATTGGTGCGTAAGGTGAAATTCTGGTTGGTGCGAAGGTCATAGACCCACAGGCGTTCGGTCCAGTGGTTGGGGCTGGCGGGTTCCTTGTCGAAAAAGAGGACATTGGCCTTGACGCCCTGAGCATAAAAGATACCTGTAGGTAATCGCAACAAGGTGTGGACATCGCATTCATCCAGCAGTTTGCGCCGGATGGTCTCACCTGCACCGCCCTCGAAGAGTACATTGTCCGGTACAATCACAGCGGCACGCCCTTCAACCGTCAATAGAGACTTGACGTGCTGGACAAAGTTGAGCTGCTTGTTGCTAGTGCTGGCCCAGAAATCGTTACGCTCAATGATATTAGCTTCACGTTCACTACCACCATTTTTCTTCGTAATGGTGATGCTGCTCTTGCGGCCAAACGGCGGATTGGTCAAGACCATGTCGAAGTACTCGCCTGGATGGCTCGCCAGGCTATCGGTGACGCGAACAGGACTCTTGCCCTCTTCATCGCTGCCAATGCCGTGCAGAAAGAGATTCATCACACAGAGTCGCGCAGTATTGTCCACGATCTCCCAGCCGCGCAAAGCTTCAAATTTCAGGAATTGTCTTTGGATACGGTCAAGGTTATTGTGGCGGGCAATATAATCGTGTGCTGCCAGCAAGAAGCCGCCAGTTCCACAGGCAGGGTCACAGATGCGCTGCCCAGGTTGAGGACGCATAACATCGACAATGGCTTGTATGAGAGGACGGGGAGTGAAATACTGGCCCGCACCGCTTTTCGTGTCCTCAGCGTTCTTCTGGAGCAACCCTTCATAGGCATCGCCTTTAACATCGGTGTCGAGCGTTGTCCATTCTTCGCGATCAATCAGGTCTACGATAAGGCGGCGCAGGTGAGCGGGATTCTGTATTTTATTGACGGCTTTGCGAAAAATAATACCGAGCATTCCAGGCTGTTTGCCCAGGGATTCTAAAATATGGCGATAGTGTGTCTCCAGATCGTCACCATCGCGACTCATCAGGGTCTCCCAACCGTAACCTTCAGGAATACGTGATGGCTGGTTGTAAGGCGGCTGTGTGCGCTCGTAGGCCATCTTGAGGAAGAGGAGGTAGGTTAGCTGCTCGACGTAGTCCCCGTAGGACATGCCGTCGTCGCGCAGGATGTTGCAGTAATTCCAGAGTTTCTGGACGATATATTGAGAATGGGTGCTCATGATTGATGTACATCCTTTTCTTGCTCAATTAATTTAGGAAGCCATAAGCAGATCATTTATCCACAGGCGGTCTGGTGTACGGTGTCTTTTCAATGCTGCTCTGGCTGCCGCTGAGTATTCAGCCCGTTCAGTAATCATTCTTTTCAAATCCCTGACCATATTGCGGTAGCCCTCTCGTGCTGAGACGTTACTTTTATCTTTATCGTATTGCCAGTAAAACA
>CATPCK010000491.1 GCA_955652655.1 uncultured Ktedonobacteraceae bacterium
ATCGCGAACCATGCTCGCTCCCTGCTCAACGCGGCATGGTTTCGCGTCTACACAGCCAGCGATCTCGTAGGTGTCGAGCTTGGTGGCGCGCTGAAGAATATCATCGCTATTGGCGCGGGCTTTAACGATGGTATGGGCTATGGAAACAATGCCAAGGCCGCTTTTATGACACGGGGGCTGGCAGAGATCGCGCGCCTGGGCATCGCCGCGGGCGCCAATCCCCTCACTTTTACCGGCCTGGCCGGCATTGGTGACCTCATTGCTACCTGTGCCAGTCCCTTGAGCCGCAACCAGCAGTTGGGGCGGCGCCTGGCCGGTGGTGAAAAACTCGATGATATCCTCGCGTCGATGCGCAGTGTCGCGGAAGGCGTCTCCAACACCAAAGCAGCCCTACAGCTGGCGGCTCGCTACGGAGTAGAGATGCCCATTACTGAACAGCTGGGCCTCGTGCTCTTCGAGGGCATGGACCCCCACAAGGCGGTGCCAGAACTGATGATGCGTGACCCCAAGCATGAGCTGGAGGGACTATTCGATGGGTAATGTCACGCTTTCCGCAAATGCCTGGAGCAAAGAGAATTGTGCCTTATAACAGGCGCAATAATCAACAGAATATACATGGGTAAAGTAGAGGTCGTTCAGTGACACAACATGCACAGCTTCCCTTATCGAACGGCGTTTCGCGTCGCAACCAGAGGCTCTTCTCTGACTACTTTCTCGATCATATTTTGCCAAAAGAAGAACCCTGGAGGTATGAGTGGGAACTGTTGCGAAGCGAAGCCTCGGCAGTAATGATCCAGCTTCAACAACGCTATGCCACCCTTGTTCACAGCAAAAATGAGGCGCAGACAGAGGATGATTGGATTAAGCCGGTGCTTCTGTCGCTTGGGCATGTATTTGAGGTGCAGGCTCCTCTCAAAACGGGAGAAGGCGCTAAACGGCCCGACTATTTCTTTTATCATGACGAGGCAGCTCGTGTCGCGAACAAAAATAAGCTCCTGACCGATGAGATTCTCCAACAGGGTGCTTTTGCAGTTGGAGATGCGAAGTCCTGGGATCTCCCACTGGACCGCACACTCACCAGTAGTAGCAAGGGGAGCGATCCCTTCAGCAACAAAAACCCTTCATACCAGATTTCCTTTTATATGCTGCATAGCGGTCTCCCCTGGGGCATTCTAACGAATGGACGGCAGTGGCGGCTCTATCACAAACAGACGGCCCATAAATTAGAGGTATATTACGAGATTGATCTACCTGTACTGCTAGAAACAAATGATGTCGAAAGCTTTCTCTATTTCTATGCCTTCTTCCGCCATAAAGCCTTTGAACCAGGAGTGTTGTCCCTGGAGCGCATTCTTTCCGCCAGTACAGACTATGCCCAGGGGGTCAGTGAAAGCTTGCGACAGCAGGTCTATGATGCGCTTCGTTATGTTGCGCAAGGCTTTCTGGACTATCCAGAGAATAACCTGCCGCCGGACACTGAGACCTATAAACTGATTTATGACAATTCACTGATTTTGCTTTATCGACTGCTCTTTATCCTTTATGCGGAAGCTCGCGACCTGCTGCCTTTGCAAGAGAATCGTGCCTATTATCGTAGATACAGTCTCCACGCCATCAAGTATAATGTTGTGGCTGACCTGCGCGATGAACTCGTCTTGACAAATACCAGCCTCTACTGGACGCGCTTGAAAGACCTCTTTAAAGCCATCAATTTCGGTAATCCGCCGTTGAGCGTCACGACTTTCAATGGTGGCCTCTTCGATCCAGGACAGCATGAATTTCTGGAACAGTATATCGTTGGTGATCTGAACCTCTGCCGCGCTATCGATCAGTTGGCGCGCGTCAAAAACCAGTATGTTGATTATCGTGACCTTGCTGAGCGACACCTGGGAACCATCTATGAAGGGCTATTGGAATACACGCTCCAGGTAGCTTCAGAGCCAATGGTAGAACTCAAGTCGAGCAGCAAGATCGTTCCGGCAGAAAGTATAGCGAAGAAAGATATTGCCAACACATTTCGGACAGGGGAGACCTACCTGGTGACAGATCGCGGTGAACGCAAGCTTACGGGCAGCTACTACACCCCTGACTATGTCGTCAAGTACATGGTAGACGAGACTCTGCGCCCGGTGATGGATGCGGCTGTCAAGGATGCACAAAGCGACGCGGAGCGTATCCAGGCCGTGCTCGCGGTCAATGTGCTCGATCCCTCGATGGGCAGCGGTCATTTCCCTGTTGAGGTCACAGAATATATCGCGCGTTATCTGGTGGAGTTGGGCGTTCAGCCCGAAGAGTCTACCGTTGAAGCTGACCTGGCATACTGGAAACGCCGTGTTGTCCAACAGTGCATCTATGGCGTCGATCTTAACCCGCTTGCTGTCGAACTTGCCAAGCTCTCACTCTGGCTCAGTACAGCCGCCAAAGATCGCCCCCTGAGCTTCCTTGACCACCACTTGCGCCCCGGAAATGCTCTTATCGGCTCCTGGTTGAATGAGGTCGCTGCCGGACAGCATCCAGGGGCAAAGCAGGCTCAGAGACGGGCGAAGCAGGCAGAAGAGGCCGCACTAGAAGCTGGACAGATATCCATGCTGAGCAATGACGCGTTTCGCCAGAGTATGAGTGATGCATTGAACTCGATAGCCTCGATTGAGCATAGCCCTGGCATGACCGTTCAAGATGTCAAAGCGCAAGAAGCGGCATATGAGGAACTGCGACAACATTTTATTGATAGGTACCTCTATCTGGCAAACCTGGGGACCGCGCTCTACTACGGTCTCAACGTCAGCAATGGTCTATGGAAACCCCTGTCCGACTATGCCGTAGAAAAGGCTGTTGAGCATCAACAGGTGCAGGAATTTGAGACCTGGCTGGACGAGGCCACGAAACTGGCAGAGAAGAAGCGGTTCTTCCACTGGGAGCTTGAATTTCCCGGTGTCTTCTTTGACCGCCAGGGACAGCCGCTGGGAGACTAGGCCGGTTTTGATGTCGTCATCGGCAATCCGCCCTACGTGCGCCAGGAGCAAATTGGCCCCGACAAACCCTTTTTCCGCGAACACTACGAGGTCTATTATGGTGTCGCCGATCTCTTCGTCTACTTTTTTGCACAAGGGCTGCGCTTGCTCCGTAAAGACGGCAAGCTGGCGTATATCAGTAGCAACACCTGGTTATATGCTAATTATGGAACGCCATTGCGCCAGTACCTGCGGAAACAGACAATTGTCGAGACCATCCTCGACCTGGGTAACACCTATATTTTTGCTGATGCGCCTGATCTCAGCCCTGCCATTCAGGTGGTACGCAAAACAAAGCCTGGAGAAGAACATATTGCACAAGCGGCAGTTTTTACTAAAGGAGAGCGTATAACAGCCTTTAGAGAACAACTGCCTGATAAGCTGTTTCCACTTTCTATTCATGACCAGCTCGATACAGGCTGGCGTCTGACCAGTAATACTTCACGAGCGCTGTTGAGCAAGCTTCTAAAGTCTGGTAAATCACTAGGCGAAGTAGTTGAAGGACGTATATTTTATGGAATAAAAACAGGCCTGAATGAAGCATTTATCGTCAACCAGTCTACACGGGATAGGTTAATAAAGCATGATCCATCTTGCTCTACTATTCTCAAACCTGTGTTACGTGGGGAAGATTTACGACCATGGTATCAAGAGGATGAAGGGCGATGGTTGATCTGTCTACCTGATGGCTGGACCGCGATAACTTTTCCAGAAGTTGCAATGAATGAAACGTTGGCATGGAGAAAGATCGTAACGCACTTTCCAGGATTAGCAACATATTTAGAACCTTTTGAGGGGGCGGCGCGTAAACGTCA
>CATPCK010000492.1 GCA_955652655.1 uncultured Ktedonobacteraceae bacterium
AAGCGGCCTGACGCACTCTGCCCTTCTCTCTAGCGACTTGAGCCCCCTTGGCAAGCCTTCTGAGCCCGCGTAAGTAATGCTTTCGCGAGGAGAAACCTACATTCGGTTGTCTTGTTATCATGCGTGATGCATGCATGATAGATTGGTGCTATTCATTTACCCTCTCGCTAGCGAAACCTGAGACCCGTCGCATGATGCTGAAATTGTACCGCAGCGTCAATCCGAAGGATTTCGTTGAGAGGGAAGACCGTCTCCATAACCTGACAGCTCATGTCCCTACCCTTGTGCTCTGGGGAGACAAAGATCCCTTTATTACACCAGAGTATGCCGAACAATTTGGGAGCGCACACGTTGAACATTTTCCTCAGAACGGTCACTGGCTTGCTGTTGAGTTTTCGGGGATCGTCGCACAACGACTCGCTACTTTCTTGGCTTGAAGGAATACGATGAGGTGGTGAGAAGTCAAGATGATGAGTAAAATGATTAGTCCTGCCATTCTCTCATCTGAGCCGTACCAGGTATAGTTCTCTCAGTACGGAACGCATCGCCCCGCGATGGGCGGTCGATTAGGAGGCATTATGAGTCTACTGGGCTTCAGTAACTCGACGCCACTCCACAGCTACAACGATACTGCGCGCTTTGTGCTACGTACTCAAGTGGTGTATAAGGAAAAGGAGACGACGATGAATCCATCGATGGATGCTCGCGAGTACGGTGCAATGGCAAGAGCTTCAGAAGCATCCGTGCTGACCGAACAGGAATTGCTTGCGCAGCGGGGCTTTACCGATGAGGAAATTGTTTCACTGCTCTGGCTTGCAAAGTGGTACCAAACAGGAGGGAGTGATCGCGCGCTCATTGTGCGCCACCTGGAGTTCCTCCGATTCCTCGTGCGCACCGGCGAACTCGAAGTGGCGCACAACAAGAAAGGCTCAGAATGCTGACTGAAAAAGTGAAGCGGTCCTTCACTCCTGCTCTCATAAGGCAAGAGCAGCCTCTTGGGCGGCGCAGAGCTGTGCCACGTGCTCGAGGACTGACTCCACGGCAGCCTGAACGCATTGCCGGATCGTCATGGGTCCAAAGACGCCATGCACTCCCTCCCGTCGCAGCGCGGAAGCAGGAAGAGCGGCAACCAGGGCCGCAAAGCGTTCACATTGATGCTCTAAGTGCTCGCACAACACCGCTGGGTCGGCCTGCTGGTACCCTTGATCACGCACCGCTGCATCTTGATCGTAGCCCGGTAAGCTCGGTCTTTCTTCCTGCCAGATCCGCTCGATGCGGCTGGACCACAGAGCCATCTTGTCAATCATATGCCCCAGGACCTCGATGGCTGACCATTCCCCCATAGCCGGGCGATGCCGGATGGCCCGATCGTCCTCGGTACGCAAGGCCTGACGAAACCTGATGGGAATCTCGCGCAACTGGCTTGCCCATTGAACCTGCTCAGCCTCCATGCTTGCTCCTTTCACAACGGCTCTCGGCCGTGAAACAGATGACCCTGCAACAATTCAATGAATTGCTGCCCGACCATGCCCGTTGCCCCAAGCACTGCCACCGGAATACGGTTTTGCAAGTTCGTCATAGTGTCGCTCCCTGACGGGCTTCGCGCGCTCTTTCATACACCTCGTGGCGCACCAGTGGAATAACGGGAGCGATCAGGTCGCGGTGCAAGCAGCGCAGTGCGCGTTCGCTCTCCGACTCTTCCACCATCAAAATGATACCTATCTCCGACGCTCCCTGAGTAATAACCGGAATGCGCTCGCGTGCCAGCGCGGTAATGGCGCGGGCCGGACTCATCGGATCAGCCGTAAAGCCTGAACCAATACAGGCGCAGGCAGCCAGGCCGCGTCTGTAACTGACGCGCCAGCTTCCCATATCATGCTGTAATAGGGCCGCTACCGAATCGGCTGCCTGTTCTTCAACCACAAAGGTGAGATGATGCCCTGATGATGAACAGATGGCAACGGGCGCAGCGCCCGCGCGTGCAGCCAGCTCGAACACCTGACCTGCGTTCTCAGGCGCGCCAAACAGGTCGCTATTTTCAACGGTGATTAAGGCCAGTTGCCCGCGCACGGTAATAGCGGCGGCTGCGCTGCGCGTGGTCAGTGCAGGCCCGACGACGGTTCCCCGCATATGCGGTCGAAACGTGTTGCGCACGCGCACCGGGATATTGCGGTGCGCAACAGGGATCAGCGTGCGCGGATGCAGGACTTTGGCTCCAAACCAGGAGAGCCGCGCCGCCTCTGCGTACGTCAGGCGGGGTATCAATCGTGTATTGGCAACGATGAGCGGGTCGGCGCTCAGAACGCCATCGACATCGGTATAAACGGTGACTTCAGCGCAATCCAAGGCTGCGCCGATAAGGGTTGCGGAATAATCCGAGCCATTGCGCCCCAACGTGGTAACGCAACCATCGGTTGTGCGACCAATAAAGCCGGGGACAACCGGCACAATGCCGCGCTCGATGAGTGGATGAATAAGTCGTCCGGCATTGACCCGCGTCTCCTGCGGCAGCGGGTCAGCGCCTATGACAGTCCCAAATGCTGGCAGCCTATCAGCCTGCAAGTCGGCAGTAACAATAACTTCTTCGCGCACCGGGGCCGTCTGAACGCCAAGATCGCGCGCAGCAGCAGCTACCAGCAGCACCGAGAAACGCTCGCCCCACGCGCTCATTGTAGATGCAGCGTACAGCGCTAAAGCACTCGCGTGTCCATCGTCCGCTTGCTCCTCCGTTGGTCCGCTGAGCCCTGACTCGACCGCGCTAATGTCCTGCTCCAGCATGCTGAAAGGGACCTGTAGATCGTGTTGCAGAGTCCGTCGCACCTCACTCCTGTACACAGCTTTGTCTGCGGCTTCCACGTGCTTCCGCTTGAGCGCCTCCAGCTCCTGCTGCCACGATTCATGGTCGCCGGTACAGGCGAAACGCGCGATGCGCAACAACTGATCGGTGACGCCCGACATCGCGGAGACCACGATCACGGGAAACATCCCCTCGCCGTCACGCAAATGGTGCCTGATAATGCTGGCTACGCGCCTGATGCCTTCCCCACTACCGACCGATGTTCCTCCAAATTTTAAGACCTGTCTGCTGCCTTCCATACGATTGCTCCCTGGATGATGCAGAGGGCGAAGCCTTCTGCATCATCCAACGTGTTATGCCGTTACCGGTTCACTGGCTTTGAAGGTCGCGGCCATGAGCGCCTGGTCAAGATCATCGATCAGGTCGTCAACGCTCTCCAGGCCGACGGAGAGACGGATGAAATCGGGCGTCGCTCCCGTTTCCTCCTGCTCCTCTGGCGTCAACTGGGAGTGTGTGGTGCTGGCCGGGTGGATGATGAGGGACTTGGCATCGCCCACATTCGCCAGGTGCGAGAAGAGTTCGACGTGTCGGATCAACTGCTTGCCTGCTTCCAGTCCGCCCTTGATGCCGAAGCCAACAATGGCCCCATAGCCGTGCATGTGGTACTTCGCCGCCGCTTCATGCTGCGGGTGGCTCACCAGGCCGGGATAGCTCACCCAATCGACGGAGGGGTGGCCTTCCAGGAACTCTGCGATGCGCTGGGCGTTCTGGCTGTGACGCTCCATGCGCAGTGGCAGCGTCTCCAATCCTTGCAGGAAGAGGAACCCGTTGAAGGGCGAAACAGACGCGCCGATAT
>CATPCK010000493.1 GCA_955652655.1 uncultured Ktedonobacteraceae bacterium
CAGGCGGAGACGCCATTCATCTTTTCCTTCAGTGGGAGACGAGAGGGTGGAAGATCCTTCCAGGCGGCTCAAAAACACGTAGATATACGGAACTCAATCTCTTCAGGGAGTATGATTGGCCACTTGAAGCACTCAGGCCACTCTTCGGTACTCGTGATGTAGCCCACCCAAAACCGGAATCGCGGTAATGCCATTACCAGACTGACCCAGCAGAACAGAGGGAGCTTCTCCTTCGGGAACCTGCTGGTGGATCCCTTGATGTGGCCGTGCCCCATAGAAATACGCAACATAGGCATGCAAAACACGATGCAGCAGCTTTTCATGGAGGATCAGCATATGGGGAAGCGCACTCTCGCCGCACACTTCCCAGTAAACGTTCACAGATGGCATTGGGGCGTTTCGCGTGATAGGGCGTTTTAAGCACTTTGATACTGCCCGTTCCTGCAACTCGAGCAAAACAGGGACCAAACTCCTTATCATGATCACGGATGAGATACTTCGGCGTGTGTCCATAGGGAGTCGCCTCTCGCAGGTCTTGTGCGGTGCAAGCGTCGGTGGAAGATCGCGTCACCCCAACGTGGATCACTTTCCGTGATCGCCGTTCGATGATAAAGAAGGCAAAGAGCGAGCGAAAGAACAGATCGGTGACCTGCAGGAAATCACAAGCCCAGATCTCTCCCCCATGATTGTGCAGAAACGTCCGCCAGCTTTGCCCTGTTGGGCGAGGTGTGCGTACGCCCCCGCATATACTTCTGGATCGTTCGTTTGCAAACGCGGATATCCAGTTTCAGTAACTCGCCACGGATCCGTTCCGCTCCCCAGAGTCGATTATTCTTTGCCATCTCTTTGATCAACGCAATGGTCTCTGCTGATACCTTCGCCTGTGTTAACGACGCCTTTGACTTTTGCCTCCAAAAGAGGCGGAAGCCCTGACGATGCCAACGCAGCAGCGTGTCTGGTTGCACGATGAAGAGCGCTTGTTTCCAGGTCCGGACCATTCGTACCAGGAGGATGAGGAGCAACCGATCCGCCTTGGTGCATGATGGTCGTTTCACTTGCCGCTTGAGCATGATGAGTTGTTGGCGTAAGAGAGCGTTTTCTGCCATGAGTTCGGACTTGCTTCTCCGAAGATCGGCAAGAGTTCCCAGCAGCAACGAGGTATTAAGCGGTCTCGTCCAAAGAACGAAGCAAGAGTGGAGTCGGCCCAAGCAGAGACGAAATAGCCATTTGCGAGAAGAAAGAAGAGGGTTCACAGAAAGAGCTTCTCCTTCGTGAAGATGGGTAGATGTGTTCTGCCATCGTGTGAGTACATGATGGCACCTTTGGATTGTATTCTGTCTTCCCTCCATCTGCAAGTAGTGGGGGCAGGCTCTATTGTTCTCACAGCGGCTATTTACTGAACGGATGTCCCAAGTAGCCGGTACAACTATTTAACGAAACCATATGGTATACTTGAGTGTCATTGTTAGGGATATTCCTTTTATTTACGGAGGCAGAATCATGACAACTCGCCCTCCCTTTCACGAGCAATTGCGCCATGAGCGCGAGCTACGAGGCTGGTCGCAGGCCGATCTCGCTGAAAAGGTGAGATGCGACACAAAAACCGTAGGTCGATGGGAAAGCGGTGATAGCATCCCCCGTCCATACCATCGGCAGTTGCTCAGCGAAATCTTCGGAAAGAATGCCGAAGAGCTAGGATTGGTGAGAGAGAACATGCCGCAGCCGCCAGTTCTGGAAGAGGTACGCGTGGGTGATCACCTGTCTCTCCCGATCCTGCGAGAGGATTGGGGCGAGGCACCTTATATCGTCAACCTTTATGGACGCGAAGAAGAGTGTGCTGGGCTAGCGCACTGGATAGAAGATCATCACTGTCAAATTGTGGCGGTACTGGGCATGGGAGGTGTAGGGAAAACGGCCGTAGCTACAAGGATTGCAGCGCAGATAAAGGGGACCTTTGAGTATGTCTTCTGGCGCTCACTCCAAAATGCGCCTCCCCAGGACCTATTGCTGAAGCAGTGTATCGGCTTTGTCTCGAATCAACAACATCTCGATTTGCCAGAGAAGATAGACGACCAGGTAGCTTTGCTCATCCAATATTTGCGGGATCATCGTTGTCTGCTGGTACTGGATAACTTCGAATCTGTCATGCAGCCAGGACGCCGCGCCGGTCACTTTCGCGAGGGATATGCCGTGTATGGCAGGTTGCTTCAAAGGGTTGGAGAGGTACAGCATCAGAGTTGTCTCTTACTCACGAGCCGGGAAAAGCCGAAAGAAGTGGCTCTCTTGGAGGGAAAAAACTCGCCAGTACGGTCGCTGTATCTCTCCGGTCTGCGATTGGAAGCCGGACAGCAAATGCTACGAGACAAAGGCCTGGTTGGTTCAGACGTCCACTGGCAGGCCCTCGTCGAAAGCTACTCAGGGAATCCACTTGCCTTGAAAGTCGTCTCTGAATCCATTCAAGAAGTGTTTGAGGGGAACATAGCCAGGTTCCTTGAGGAAGAAGTCATTGCATTCGGAGACATCAACGATCTGCTTGATATGCAATTTCATCGTCTCACCGCGTCGGAGCGAGAGATCATGTACTGGCTCGCCATCGAGCGAGAGGCAGCGTCGCTGGACAGCTTGCGCGGCGACCTGGTGTATCCAGTATCGACAGGAACGCAGCTCGAAGCCCTCGATTCCTTGCGGCGTCGCTCTCTTGTCGAGACCAGGGGACCGGGCGAGTTTACGCTTCAACCGGTAATTATGGAATATGTCACGATGAGTCTCATTGAGAGCGCTTACAGTGAGTTCGACGACGAAGCGCCAGAAATATGGACACAATTCGCGTTCTGCAAAGGGCAGGCGAAAGACTACGTGCGCGAAAGCCAGGTACGCCTCCTACTGGCACCCATAGCCCAACGCTTACTGGAAAGGCTGGGAAAGGAGGGCATCGAGCATCGGGTAAGGAATATACTGAAGAGGCAGCGACAGGTACACGCGCAGCAGCCGGGCTACCTGGCAGGGAACATCATCAACCTCTTGAGCCACTTACACTGTAATCTGCGCGGCTTCGACTTTTCTCACCTGCTGCTGCGCCAGGCCTATTTACAAGGTGTGACGCTCCCTTATGTCAATTTCTCCTACGCACACTTTGTCACATCGATCTTCTCTAACACCTTCGGCAACATCCTGGCAATTGCGTGCAGCCCAGAGGGACATGTGCTGGCGGCAGGAACGACGGCAGGAGAGATCTGGATTTATGACACACTCAGTGGCGCGCTCCGCCTTATCTGTCATGGGCATACCGATGGCGTCTGGTCTCTGGCGTTCAGTCCCGATGGGAGTTTGCTCGCAAGTAGCAGCGATGACCACGTCGTCAGGCTTTGGGACAGTAATTCCGGTCATTGTCTCAGAATATTGCAGGATCACACGAACAGGGTGAGAGCCATCGCGTTCGGCCATGATGGAAGTACACTCGCCAGCGGAAGCGATGATCAGACTATTCGCTTATGGAATATCAATACCGGTGATTGTCTCAAAACGCTGCATGGACATACCGGCCGGGTGTGGTCGGTTGCCTACAGCCCTGATGGAAACCTGCTTGCTTCGGGGAGCACCGACCTGACGGTGCGTATATGGGACACAGGTACGAAGAGTTGTCTTGCGACGCTGCATGGGCATAGCGGTTGGGTCAGGTCGGTGGCTTTTCATCCAGAGGGGAGCATACTCGCCAGTGGGAGTGATGACCAGACGATCCGACTGTGGAATGTCAACACCGGCCGGCATCTCAAAATGCTGCCAGGTCATACCAGCCGGGTATGGTCGGTCGCCTTTCATCCAGCAAGCGATATCGTTGCAAGTGGTAGTGAAGATCAGACGATCCGCTTATGGAATACCTCAACCGGGAACTGCGCGATGCTGCTGCAAGGTCATGTTCAAGGAGTGCGGTCGGTGGCTTTCACGCCTGACGGACATATGCTCGTGAGTGGAGGTGACGACCAGGCCATACGCGTGTGGGATGTTTCCAACGGCCACTGTCTGCACACCATGCAGGGGTATACGAACAGGGTATGGTCGATCTCATTCCATCCGGACGGGAGTATGCTGGCAAGCGCCAGCGAAGACTCCGTCATCCGCGTGTGGGATGTCAAAACCGGTCAGTGTCTCAAATTACTAGAGGACAAGAGTCACGGCGTGCTAGCTGTTGCATTCAATCCTCGGGGCTCTACACTTGCGAGTGGTGGTCAGGACCAGACTGTCCGCGTGTGGGATACGCATACCGGGCGCAGCCTGCATATGCTGCATGGACATACGAACTGGGTGAGGACAGTCATCTACGGCCCCGATGGGAAGCTGCTCGCCAGCGGCAGCGAGGATCAAACTATCCGCCTGTGGGACATCAATAGCGGTAGTTGCTTAAGTGTTTTGCAGGGTCATACGAGTTGGGTCAGATCGCTTGCCTTCAGCCCTGATGGGTCCATGCTTGCCAGCGGTGCGGACGATCAGACGATCCGCGTGTGGAACGCTGCTACTGGTCACCGTCTCAAAACGTTGGAAGACCACACAGGCCGGGTTCGAACCATTGCTTTCAGCCCCGATGGGAAGCTGCTCGCCAGCGGCAGCGAGGATCAAACTATCCGCCTGTGGGACATCAATAGCGGTAGTTGCTTAAGTGTTTTGCAAGGTCATTCTGGTTGGATCCGGTCTATCGCCTTCAGCCCTGAGGGGAAGCTGCTCGCTAGTGGTGGGGAGGATCAAACCGTCCGCCTGTGGGACATCAATAGCGCAAGCTGCCTCAAAGCACTCCAGGGTCATACCAACCGGGTAAGATGGGTGACCTTCAGCCCCGGCGGGAAAACTCTTGCCAGCAGCAGTGACGATGGAACGATCAAATTCTGGGATCCGCAGTCCTACGTCTGCTTCAAGACATTGATAGGTGAAAGGCCATATGAACACATGAACATCACCCATGTCCAGGGTTTGACGGAAGCCCAGAAAGCCAATCTCTGGGCGCTCGGAGCAATCGAAGAGAGTTAAGGGGAAAACAAAAAATGGACGAGAAGGCTGATCTCGTTGCCAAACAAGACGGAACCGGTATTCAGGGAATAGGGTCATCAGAAACCCCCGAGCCCGGTATTTTAGAAAATGAACCCATCGAAGTACCAGAGGCGCGGAGTATCGGGGCGCTTCTCCTGATTGAGCAATACACCTCATTACGCAGTGAGATCGAGAAGCGTATCGATATTCGCCAGCAGATCCTCGCACTCACCTTAATAGTCGCCGGAACGTTTTTAACCGTTGGTGTGCAGCCTAGTGTCCCCGAGGTGGTATTGCTGTTCTATCCTTTCATTGCTATGTTCCTGGGAGCTATCTGGGAACACAATGACCTGCGTGTCGGCCAGATCAACTTCTATCTTCGTACAGAGGTAGAAAAACACCTGGGCGCATTAGGACCTGGTTGGGAGACTTTCCGGTCTAGAACCTTCCCTTCTCGCCGCAAAAGGCACGAGTTCCACAACACGGAGCAGCGGCATCCCTTAACTCCTCAGGTCGGCTTGATTGTATTTGCCACCCGTGGCATGTTTTTCACAACGCAGGCAATGGCTATTATTGTTGCCGCAGTTCGATACGCATCAGAGTTTTTACAGCACGGCTTTTCTGTAAATGTAACAGGGCCAGGGCAGATCGTGATGAGCGTTGCGATAGGTATGTTGC
>CATPCK010000494.1 GCA_955652655.1 uncultured Ktedonobacteraceae bacterium
ACTGTGCGGCCACGATCCCATTACCTCCATAAAGACCCAGTTCATTGCTCCACATATGCATGGAGCCACCCTTGCCTTTACTACATCCCGTAATTTTGCCGAAAAGCTCGGCCATCACCGCCCCCGGATCCATCCCTTTCGCCAGCGCATGGCCATGTTCTCGATAACTGCAAAGAATTTTGTCATGCGGTCGCAACGCAGCAATGCTACCCACTCCAACGGCCTCCTGGCCTATATACAGGTGCATAAAGCCACCAATCTTACCGCGGGTATATTCTTCGGCACTCTTCTCCTCAAAGCGGCGGATGAGAGCCATCTTATAATGCATCTCTAATAGTTCTGTGCGGGTCAATCCCGCCAGTGTGGCGTTGCTGATAGCCATAGGCCTCTCCTGTTTAATGAAACATTTTTGTATGCATGAGCAGCCCGACCATACAACACGGTATGTGATGAGGTCTTCTATCTCACTACTGTGATTATATTGGTATTCATTGTACCGCAAGAAGGATGAGAATCATAGAGGTATGCCGTTCCAGGCTACTTTCCCAGCACAAGAAGATAACAATGGCTCAGGACGAGGACCATGCCAGAGCAAAAGATCCCGTCCTGAGCCATTGTTATCTCCCGTTATGAGATTGTCAGTTGGCGGCAGTGAGGACAACAAGCACCCCGAAGAAGGGTGCTATACTATTTCTTCTTTTTGATGACAGCGTCTGCGAGTTCTTTTCCGGGGAAGAAACGCACACGCTCTTTCGCGGGTACTTCGATTGGTTTCTGGTCGCGTGGATTAACGCCTCTGCGTGCTGCACTCTGGCGCACTTTGAATGAGCCAAAGCCGACCAAACGCACCTCACTACCGCTCTCAAGAGACTCACGAATGGCCTCCAAAGTGGCTTCTAAGGCAACTTGAGCTTGCTTCTGAGAGAGGTCCGCCTCTTTAGCTATGCGCCTAGACAGTTCTTGTCTACCTACAGTAGTCGACGATTTCGCTTCGGTCTTATTCGCTGTTTTTTTCGTGGCCATAGGTTTAAAGTCCTCCTTACAATCAACACACGTCGCTTTTCGTCCCAAAAAAGTACTGTTGGGCCTCTAGAGCGGCATCACAACCTCACTACCGTTTAGGAGTATAGCACGCGATTCCAAGGAAAACAAGGGTATAGCCTTGCTTTATAGCGTAGTAAAGAACCTCGTACCGCATGGAGAGCCATTTTATAGTAATCGATCAAGTAGAAAATTAGCCTCTCAGGCGGCTCTTAACATTATATTGAAAGGGGGGTTTATGCGCAAACAAATTATTCGTCTATTATAGTACGTAGGCTCAATCAGACTTTCACACGGTCAGATTCATAACATATTGCCCTTGCTAAACCAGTGCACTATAATGAAACTGTTCTTGTTCATGAATTGAGGAAAAATGATGTACATCAGCGAGCCAGCAGAATATGCCATCCTGGGGCTACTCGAAAGTCAGCCTATGCATGGTTATGAGATGTTCCAGCAGTTCAAAAACGGCACGCTGGGACAGATCGTCCGCCTTGAAATGAGCCAGATGTATGCGTTTCTGAAAAAACTTGAACGGCTGAAGTATATAGAAGCGCAGCTAGAGGCCCCTGGGCCGCGTCCACCACGCAAAATCTTTCACCTCACTGTGCAGGGACGACATATCTTCTTTCAATGGCTAAAAGAACCTGTTGAGCGACCACGAGAGATTCGCATCCTCTTCCTCATCAAGCTCTACTTCGTCCAGCAGTTTACTCCAAATGAAATCGGCCATCTCATCGACCAGCAAATTATCGCCTGCAGGAACTTTCTCAATCATCTTCAGGCTCAGCATTCGTTGCCTTTAGAAACTGGCGATGAGGCATTCTTCGACCACGTCGTCCTACGCGGGCGCATTTACCAGACCCGCTCATTGCTCGACTGGCTACAAGAGCTCCAATACGAACTGGCAGAAGCGCATCGATAAGGTGAACTTACTCCGGTTTTAGGCGCGCAACAAAAGCTGGAAGCGTGGATTGAAGGCCTTATCGCACTTGCTACATGAAACAGCCTGTGAGTACCGGCGGGTACGAGGATATTGTTTACCGCAATTTGGGCAAATATAGAGATAGCGAATTGGACGGCGTTTGCGGCATAAAGCTTCACGTCGTGCACTTTCTTCGCGCAGGAGACGGCGTAGCTCTTCCAGGCCATAACCAGTAACAGCGGCCTCA
Source organism: uncultured Ktedonobacteraceae bacterium (assembly GCA_955652655.1). Taxonomy (GTDB): domain Bacteria; phylum Chloroflexota; class Ktedonobacteria; order Ktedonobacterales; family Ktedonobacteraceae; genus UBA11361. Next base: position 2,214 of record CATPCK010000494.1, read on the forward strand.
TCGGCCGCGATTGAGTCGTATCCATGATGACGGTGACGACGAGGAGTTCCTTTTATCCGGTCAGCCAGGTGTATCAATTCATGAGCCACCGTTACTTCAATCGACTGTGGTTGCATATCTGGCTCAATAAAAATGAGGTGACGATGGCTTGGCATTTGAAGTTGCAGACTGTCTTCAAAGACGGGGAGAGCCTGTGAATGCAAAGCATTGCGAATACGTGTTTTCACTCCTGCCTGGGAATGGTGTGGAGCCGGGAGGTAGCAGTAACAGCCTAACACCATGTTATTGAGCCGTTTTCCCGTCCAACGCATATATTCCTGGCGATCCTGGGTAATAGCCAGTTTACCAAGCTCTTGCGCTGGGAGGTTTAATTTTTGCCAGTAGAGTGCCAACCAATCCTCAATCGTATGACTTGCATGCACAATGGGGCCTGCTTGCCGTGGTGGCGGCGCGGGTGTACGAGATGTACGGGCGGCAACCATGTCCGCTTTTTTACTCCTACCTGCTAGACTGGGCATCCAGCAGCAATGCTGGACGATCGCGAGGGTCAATCCTTCACATGCTTTAGAACATGCTCTCAAATATTGTAATGCAAGTATATCAGGCATAGCAAGTGGGTGCAAGGAATTTTATATATTATCCTGAGCCATTCAGTCATCCAGCCTCTTCGCTTGACACCTTTTCTTACTGAGCGTAAGATGAGAAAAGTCTTAACAGCGTTCACCTTCTACCTCCCGTAAGGAGCTTTTCCATGTCGTTTCAAATATGTATAAGAACAGACAAGTCATTACAGCAACTCACTTCAGAGATACGCACTATCTTCTCACTCCCCCCGTTTCGACAGGACACTTTCGCAGGTGAACCATATTGCCAATTTGAAATGTTAGGAATGCTCATTCTGATCCATCGCGCCGATGAAGAGGACCGCGACCCAGAGGTGATGCACTATCCCTACTGCTTTGACCTGCAAATGGCTTTTGCCGATCACGAGCTAGATACGGATACTATGGAGTATATGCTACAACCGTATTACGCTCAATTGCTCAGCTTTAGTCTTGGCCTGGATACCGCCTTTCATGAGAAACAGAAAGTTGAAAACAAGTGGCATATACGTTATCGCTTCTTTAGCAAAAACCCGAAATGGAATGGATCTATTTTATATGGTGAACCAGGCTGGGAGCCGGCTGTTATCGAAGCTCCCTCCACTTCGTGGCGCACGATGTATCCTGTCTTCTAATCCCTTGCATAATACCAGGTAAAAATGCTACAGTGAAAAGGTCATACAACATCTCATCCTCCATAGCTTGAACGAAACATTGTAGGGGCGTAATGATTACGCTCATCTGGAG
>CATPCK010000495.1 GCA_955652655.1 uncultured Ktedonobacteraceae bacterium
GTCTATTTCTCATGTTGTTCTGTAGCCTTGTCGTACTCCTACCATCCTGCTCTGCCCCTCAGGCTAGTTCTGTCTCTACCTCCACTTCTCTCATCCATATGGGAACCACCCTCTCCACCTATCGTGGTCATCGCAACGCGGTAAACGCTGTCGTATGGTCTCCTGATGGGAAGCGCATCGCTTCTGCCAGCTATGATAAGACGGTGCAGGTCTGGGATGTAGCAACGGGGCATCTCTACTTGACCTATCATGGGCACTCGAACCTGGTGTCTGCGGTGGCGTGGTCTCCTGATGGGAAGGACATTGCTTCTGCCAGTTTTGACAAAACCGTGCAGGTCTGGGACGCCACTACAGGCAGACGCCTCTGGACCTTTCATGGTCACACTGACACAGTTAGTGCCCTCGCCTGGTCCCCTGATGGAAGCCAACTAGCTTCTGCCAGCTATGATAAGACGGTGCAGGTCTGGAGGATAGGGAATACCGCTACGGCAGACACGGTATTGACGTACCATGGTCACTTCGATTGGGTTATGACGGTCGCCTGGTCCCCCAACGGAAAATATCTCGTCTCTGCTGGCATCGATTCAACCGTGCAGGTCTGGGACGCCACCACAGGAAGGACCCTGTTGACTTACCTGGGTCATTCGGGCATTGTGACTGACCTTGCCTGGTCCCCTGATGGAAAGAAGATCGCCTCGGTGAGCTTTGATAAGAACGTGCAGGTCTGGAATGCACCCAAGGGAAAATTCTTCTGGGTTTTTTGCTGCCGTGATTGGGTGAATGGGGTGGCGTGGTCACCCGACGGGAGGTATGTTGCCTCAGCCAACACCAACAAGACAGTACAAATATGGAATAGCATGACGGGTCATCCTGTGTTGACCTATCGCAATCATCGAAGCGAGGTGCTAACTGTCGCCTGGTCCCCTGATGGAACGCGCATCGCATCTGGAGATGATGATGGGTTGGTACGCATCTGGCAAGCGCCCGTGTCTCCATAGTGAGGAGATCACGCGTTTCGCAGATAGAGGATCTACATTCGCTCGGCGCTTACTCACTCAGTACAGGCTCCCGTCCCTCTGCTCGAGTTTGACGACAGCGGGATAACGAGATAAACTAGGGCAATCGAAACACTTCACGATTACAATCAAACAGCCAAATCCATCTACTGGACCTTCGAGGCTCCTCAGCTCGAACAGGAACTCGGAAGACCCGTATGGGAGCCGGTACCAGGGCAATACTAGTCAAGGATCAGCGTAATGAACAAAACGCATGTACGAATACATACCTCATTCCGGTGTCGCTTACGCACTGTATCGCTAAGCGGAGTTTTGCTCTGTCTCTTTTTACTCAGCGCATGTAGCGGAGCAACGACCCAAAGCCCCACGAGCACAACTGCAAGCGCTAGTCCGACGCCAACCGTCGATCGCACGCTGCAAAACGAGGGAAACGCACAACTGCAGACGTTCCAGCAATGGATTGCTTTGATGCAGCAGTATCAAGGCAATATCACCACCTACCAGCAGCAGTATCAGAGCGACCAGCAGGCACTTCACTCTACCACCAGCGATGCAGCCTACAAAACGGCGCTGCAGACCTTGCACACGCATGTCGAGGCCATCCAGATTCCGGCGATGAAAACAGAGAGCACATTCTTGTTCCAGAAATTGCAACAGGATGCCTCTACCTTTGGGAAACAGCATACGTACCATGACGCGTATAACAATACCACCTACCCACTGGGCTACGAGTATGGGCCCAATGGAGCCACAAGTTCCGTGTGGTTACAGGGAGAACTTTCATCGGCGAAAAGCTTGACGGACTACCAGCAAGCTGTCGAAGACCTGAATATGGAAGTAACCAACTTCCAGGCGATGGTAGCAGACTTTGGGGACAAAACGCCCCATAATCAGGTGCATCAAACAGATATCCAGCTATTGCAGCACTACCGCTATACGAACTCGAATGTCGTCATTGTTGCTCTTGCCGAACAGGCGGCGCGTGTCTATGCGAACGGAAAGCTGGTCAAGGCATTCCAGGTGACCACCGGGCAACCAGACCTGCCATCGCCTCCGGGCACCTGGTGGGTCGAGGGAAAAAAATCGCCCACCGAGTTTAAAGCAGATGTTCCACAGTCTTCACCAGAGTGGTATCCGCCGACGCCGATTAACTATGCAATGCAATTTCATAGCAACGGGTACTTCTTGCATGACAGCTGGTGGCGCAGTGAGTACGGCCCCGGTACCAACTTTCCCCACCTCGATCCAGGCGGCACACAATTCTCCATCCATGGATCGCATGGCTGCGTGAATATCTCGAAGGACAATGCCGCGTGGTTGTACGGGTTCGTGCAACTTTACACACATATCCTGATCTATTAACCAATGGTGCGAGTGGTCAGTTCGGTGGTTGTGTTGCAAAAACTATGAAGAAAACAAATGGTAGAGCACCTGCTCAGGGAAACAAAGACTCTTTAATACTTGATGAGCTAACACTTGTTAAGAGTTACATCATGCATCAGGAAAAATGGCCTGCCGAGAACTGCTTCGTAGGTGCGAGCGAGCTTCTCTCCCAAGGCAGGCCAGGAGTAGCGGTCACGTACTGCGGTATAGGCAGCAACACCTCGTTGTAGTCGCAGTCCATCGTCGTTAACAGCCTCTAAGAGTGCCTCGGCTAGTGCCCGTTCGTCGTCAGGTGGTACGAGCCACCCCGTCTGACCGTCGTCAATGATCTCACCAGGCCCATAGGCATTGACGGCAATGGCAGGCAACCCACAAGCCATGCCCTCAACGAGTACCTGTCCAAAC
>CATPCK010000496.1 GCA_955652655.1 uncultured Ktedonobacteraceae bacterium
GTAATACGGAGACTGGTTGTAATCCAGGGCGTCTAATACTTCTATTAGTGGCATGGTTCCCTTCCTCCTGCTTGAGCCACTTCAACAAGTGCTTCATCTGCAGAAATAGGTTTGTCTATGCGCGATGCAGAGGTCATACTCTTTATCTCCTCTAACAGCGTTTCAAGCACGAAACTCATGACCTGCTGCCCTGTTGTGCTGAGCGCGTCAATCAGAATACGTTCCCCCGTTCTCGTTTTGCTCAGTGCAAAAATGGTTCCCTTCCCATGGATAAGGATAGCATTTCTCAATGGGTTGGTATCGTTCATGATGTCTTTTAAAGTCTCGATAGCTTTATGAATCTTTTGCGTAGACCAGTTATATTTTTTAAGTTGGCGCACAATATTCAACTGTACCAAGTCTTCAACAGTATAAAGCCGGCGGCTCCCAGAGCCATGGGCTAGCTGAAAACTGGGTATAATCATCTTCTTTCGCGCCCAATAGTCCAACTGGCGCAGAGAAAAGCCTGTGATTTCGGCAACTTCGGTTGTAGTGTAGAGGTGTTCCTGCATCTCTCTGTATCATCATGGCAATAGCATTTTGTAAAATGCCTTAGTATCATCAACATAATACTACCATACCAAAACTACAAGATCAATAAATTTTGTAGTTTATTGTAAAAAGTAGGCATGGCTAAACAGGCGTGCCAAGTGACAACTCCCCACAAATCCCGCACCGGGACTTCTAGAGAGAAGACGTTTGCGATGGCAAAAGAGTTCAGATTCAGACAGATTCTCACCAAATTCCATCGCATCCACCCCGACCACGCGCAGGCAACGCCTCTTCAGGCAAGTGGTACAATATCACCATAATCAAACTACAAACTCAAACACTTCTTTCAATATAGCAGGGAGGTCCTTTCACCTATGGAACTTGCAGCTATTCAGCAAGCGCTAAGCGCCGAAAAACTCGATGGCTGGCTCTTCTATGATTTTCGTAAATCAAACCCCATCGCCTACAACGTCCTCACGCTCTCTCTAGACGAGCCATACACCCGCCGCTGGTTCTATTTCGTACCAGCCCACGGCACTCCCACAGCCCTTATCAGCGCCGTCGAATCCCACGTCCTGCGCTCATTGCCAGGCACAAGGCGCGTCTTCCGCACATGGCAAGATATACAGGCATACCTCAAAGAACTCCTGCGCCCAGGCACGCGCATAGCCATGGAATACTCGCCGCTCAACGCCATCCCCTACATGTCGCGCGTCGACGGCGGCACCCTCGACTTGATACGTTCATTTGGCGTAGAGGTAGTCAGTTCGGCAAACATAGCCCAGCGTTTCGAGGCCCAGTTGACAGATGAACAGGTAGCCTCCCACCGCGAGGCTGGCCAGCGCATCATCGCTGCCAAGGACACCCTCTTCAAGGAACTTGGCGACAAGCTGCGCGCGCGTCAACCACTCGATGAATACAGCGTCCAGCAGCGCTTTCTCACTCTCTTGCAGCAGGCAGGTACCGTCCCCGATATCCCGCACGTGGCCGTCAACGCCAACGCCAGCAACCCCCACTACGAGTCCAGCGCCACCAATCACAGCCCCATCCAACGCGGCGACCTGATCCTCTTCGACTTCTGGGCGCACCTACCCAACCCGGGCGCAATCTACGCCGACTATACCTGGATGGCCTTCGCAGGCACCTGTGAAGAGATCCCTCTTCGCCAGCGCGAAGTCTTCGAGATCGTAAAAAAAGCAAGAGACGCGGCCATCGCCTTCGTACGCCAGCGGTTGGCGGAAAACCAGCCCGTCGAGGGCAGGCAGGTAGACGACGTCACCCGCGCGGTAATCGCCGGGGCCGGCTACGCGGACTACTTCATCCACCGTACCGGCCATAGCATCGGCACCGTCGTCCACGGCAACGGCGCCAACCTCGACGACTATGAAACACAGGACGACCGCGTCCTACTCCCACGCACATGCTGCTCCGTCGAGCCAGGCATCTATCTCCCAGAGTTTGGTATCCGTAGTGAAGTAAACCTGCTCGTCTTCGAGCATGACGCCGAGATCACAGGAGTACCCCCACAACAAGAAATAACCCCTCTACTCTAACAAACGCTTTACTACAACTCTCGAAAGCAATTACACGTATATAAGGTAACTTACCTGATATCTTAATCAAGAGATAAACAGCAAACAACCACGGCCGCAGCGAGAGCGACCCTACAACGGAGGAACAATCATGGGCGATGAATGGGAAAAATATCATCAACTACCACCCAACCCTGGAACAGGTCAACCCAACCAGGATGATATAGACAAACGCATAGAAGATCTCAGACGCACCCTCGTACAGGGAGCCAACGAGGCACAACTGCGCATCAAACGCGTCGCGGAAAAAGCCAGCGAATACTGGCAACACGCCCAGACCGTCACCACACCGCACCAGGCGTCAACCGAAGAAGAGCAACGCATACGCCAGCTCGCCAACATGTGGAGTTCCGAGAATTGGCGCGTCGCGCGCGAACTCGGCACCTATATGGAAATCGTCTCCACGAGCACCGACGAAGTGTGGGAAATCACCCTGCAAACACGTTGGGAAACACGTACCATGGAAGTTGTCACCGAACCCTATACCGGACGTCAACCTGTTAAAGCTCAACCCCTGCTGCCCGTCTGGGATTATGAACTTCCAGAAGTCACCGGCTTAAAAGCTCCTGCCAGTCGCACCCGCCTTGAAGGGTTGGACGAAGTTGTCGCCTGTACAAACTGCAATGGCACGGGGCGCGCTCTATGTACCACCTGTACCGGCCGTGGCTGGTACGTCTGTCCTGAGTGCAGAGGTCGCACCAAGAAACGCTGTCCCACCTGTCGTGGACGCGGCTATATAGCCGACTGGGCAGAGACGAAAAAGAGGCCCTTCTTCAAGAAACAGGCCGAAAACCTGGCCTCTTCAGTCAATGAAAAAGTTGCGGACGTCTTTGACGGCATACGTCAGCAGGGAGTACCAATCCCCAACCCCGTAGATACCGACCCCGCCAGCAAAGGCAAGACGGTTCCATGCCCAGACTGCATCAACGGAGAAGTTGACTGCACCTGCGGCAACGGCAAGCGCGTCTGCGAAACCTGTCAGGGCGCGAAATCTACCTTCTGCACAATCTGTAACGGCACCGGGAAAGTGGTGCGCCATCGCGAGATTGCTCGCCGCTTTGATCTGAACACGCTGACGAAGATCGTGGGTGATAGCCCCATCCCTGAACGGCGTCTCACCGCTGCTGGTGGAGAGATAGTCTACAACACCGAGGTCAACGAAACCCTCCATCCTGAGGCTGCCCCCGAAGGCGTACCCATGGATGTTTGGCGCGCGAGCGTCGAATTGGCCCAGCAAGAAAGCGCAAACCAGGAGAAACGCACGGCAGAAACTCCCCTTGGCGGCACTCGGGCCAGCTTGCAAGTACTCGAACTGGTGCGCATCCCATATACCAGGGCCGATTACCGCTACGGCAACCAGGATTACACCTTCTATGTCTACGACAGCAATGGGCAGGAAAAGTTCTACGCCGAACGCTATCCCGCCCGCTGGGACCGCATTGAGCGTCTCGTACGCGCCATTTCGATGGACCTGATGAC
>CATPCK010000497.1 GCA_955652655.1 uncultured Ktedonobacteraceae bacterium
ATAACGGACACCGTGTGTAACGAATTAGCAACAGAGCTTGGATTGAAGATCACATCATCTGTTACCATGAACGAGGATGTGGCGGACACGCTCATGAGGATGGCAGAGTCTGGCGAAGGCAGCGGAACGTTTGAGGTCCAGGGATGTAGCTTGATCGCTTTAGCGACCCATGGGCGAGGTGGCTTACAACGCTGGATAGTAGGCAGCATCACGGAGCGTGTTCTCGCCGGCTCGAAACTTCCACTTCTCATTGTGCGGCCACAGAAGCAGCAACCACCAGGTGCAATTGAGTCAACGGTGGGAGAAACAACGGGGAGATGAGGGAGAGAGGCCACACGCCTGATTGCGTAAGAGGAAAGAGAACCAAACATGGTCACCTTCGTGAAATCGCCATGTGACGAGGGCGTGATTCGCTCTGCTCCTGACACGGCGCCCAGCGCCCCGCATGTTGGGGTGTGGGTCCTTGTCGCAACCATCCTGGGATCAAGCATGGCCTTTATCGATGGTTCTGTCGTCACTGTCGCGCTGCCAGTCATCCAGAGAGACCTGAACGCGACAGCCACTGATGTGCAGTGGATCGTGGAGGCGTACTCGCTCTTTCTCGCAGCTTTAATCCTTGTCGGAGGGGCGCTCGGCGATCACTTTGGACGACGGCGCATCTTTGCCATGGGCATTGCGGTCTTCATCCTTGCCTCAATCTGGTGCGGTCTCTCGCCAAATGTGCTGCAACTGATTATCGCACGCGCCGTGCAGGGTATAGGTGGCGCGCTGTTGGTGCCAGGCAGCCCGGCGATCATCAGTGCCTCGACAAGCTCCGAGCAGCGCGGGCGAGCGATTGGCACCTGGTCAGGTTTTACCTCTATCACCTCGGTGGTGGGTCCGGTGGTGGGGGGGCGTGTTCGTCCAGTATGCCCGCCTTTCGCTGGGTCTTCTTTCTCAATGTCCCGTTGGCAGCAATTGTGCTCGGCATTCTGTTTTGGCGTGTTCCAGAGAGCCGTGATGAAGACGCATCGGGAAGGCTGGATTGGGGGGGCACGCTGCTCGTGACGCTTGGTTTAGGAGCGATCGTGTACGGACTGATCCAGGCGGGTTCACTTGGCTTCGGCAGCCCAATGGTGCTGGGCACGCTGGTTCTTGGCAGCATCGCCCTCAGCGCATTTCTCCTGGTAGAAGCGCGTATCTCGGCACCGATGGTCCCGCTGACCCTGTTCCGTTCGCCTACCTTTAGCGGGACGAATCTCCTCACGCTTTTGCTCTACGGAGCCCTCAGTGGCGTCACCTTCTTCTTCCCCTTCGATTTGATTCAAGTGCAGGGGTATTCTCCTACCTTTGCTGGCGCAGCCTTCGTCCCTTTCATTCTGATCATGTTTCTGCTCTCGCGCTGGGCTGGTGGCTTAGTACACCGCTATGGCGCGAAGCTTCCGCTGGTGGTTGGCCCGGTCATCACTGCCATTGGCTTTGCTCTTTTTGCCTTGCCAGGCATCGGAAGCGGCGCGGGCAGCTACTGGACGACCTTTTTTCCAGCGGTGGTCGTGATGGGCGTCGGCATGACCATCACCGTCGCTCCGCTCACCACCGCAGTCATGGGTGCGGTGGAGCAGCGCCATGCGGGGAGTGCTTCTGGGATCAATAATGCAGTGTCCCGCACAGCCGGGTTACTCGCCATTGCAGTCCTGGGTATCGTGGTCTTCTCCGTCTTCACGAGCAGTCTTGATAGTCACCTGGCAACGCTGCATCTCTCACCCAGTGTGCAACATCTCATTGAGATGCAGCGCATCAAGCTGGCTGGCATCGACCTCCCCACGCATGTGAGCGGTGAGGTGCAAGTGGCGCTCAAGAGAGCGATCGGTGAGTCGTTCGTGAGTAGTTTTCGCCTGGTCTCGCTCATTTGCGCGGGGCTGGCTCTGGCGAGTGCACTCAGCGCCTGGTGGTTGGTTGAGGGCAAGAAACCAGAACATGCAGGAAGGACAGCCGAAGAGTCGCAGGCTCCTCCCGTAGGAGCGGATAAACAGGAACCTTAGATATCCGCGAATTGATCTGGTATGTAGGCGGTTTTGTTAGCCGGGTGAGGGACCTGATAGAGAAAATCGTGCCGAGACCTCACATCAGCTGACCTGACAACGCGAACGGACGATGCGACGCTTCAAATCGGAGGAGCATGCCCAACGGTTTCTCTCTGCTTTTGAACCTCTTCCGAAGCATTTTCGACCAGGACGACGTAGTATGGTCGGGACAACTACGAGGGTCACCCTAAAAGCTTACCCTTGATTCTGAGAGGCGGATCATCTTGCGACGAAAGGAATCCGGCGAGTGCGACAACCTGAATGAGCACCCCAGACAGGGCAATGACCTCTTCGCGGATGAGATCGTATGGCATCATACGCATCCCTCGATAGGAACTTGATGTCCTCTATCACTCAATAGAAAGAGGTTGTGACTCGTCTGTGATTGAGATGGTGCCCGCATCGGTGATTTTCGGATTACAATACATGCACAGAGAGAATATCACATTGCGACATAGCGTTGAGTATACATCATAGCTAGCTCACCCCGTGGGCAGTGGACGGATGCGACGGAGTGCCGTTCGTTTTTCGCTAAAGCGCGATGAGCTTTGTCGCAGAAGCAGGTACCGAATTATCGCACTACGATGTACTGTGACAAAAAGCACTGTTTCTGAGGCAGCGTGGTTCTCCAGTAGGAGTAAGAGGTGAAGAAAGAGCATGTGCTGGTCTGTTTGCCAGGAATATCTCAGGCAAGCGCTTCTCTTTGGAATACCCCATGGGTAGAGAAAGAAGGGTTACTATGCAACCACGGATTGTGTACACAAAGGTCGCGCCAGGAGCGATGAAAGCCATGCGCGGCCTGGAGGATTACCTGGCCG
>CATPCK010000498.1 GCA_955652655.1 uncultured Ktedonobacteraceae bacterium
AAAAAGTGCGAAAACGCTATTGACAATGATCAAGGTCTCCGCTATACTGGCGGTACCAAAACCATGGTGACCGTAGCTCAATAGGCAGAGCACTGGATTGTGGCTCCAGCGGTTGTGGGTTCAAGCCCCATCGGTCACCCTTCCATCTCCCATTTTCTTGCATCCCTTGTGGCTTAACTTATAGTTTGTCCACCAAGGATAAACTATGCTTCTAATAGTGTCAGGACAAACTATGCTTCCGCTTCTTTTCCCTCATCCATAAATGTATCCTTTACCCACCGATCTAATTGAAGAGTAAACCTGAACTATTGGGTCGACCACCGTAGAATAACTCTTCCATCCGTAGCGTTTTTCTGTTAGAATAACTATTATCTCATTCTCAGGAATATTTGAAAATCAGCACAGTTTCAAGCGCTACGCGTGAGCATTTCAGTATAATGCCTCTCATCATTATCAGAGAATTAGGAGCAAGCGTATGGCACTATCGCGCAATAAGCCAATCGTTTGCCCGGTCTTGATCGGCCGCGCGGCAGACCTGACAGCCCTTCATAGGCTCATTGACGAGGCGAAAAGAGGTGAGGGGCAGGTTGCTCTGATTAGTGGGGAAGCGGGGATTGGCAAATCGCGCTTGGTAGCGGAGACGAAAACGTACGCTCTCAGCCAGGGCTTCTTGCTCCTCCAAGGGAGTTGCTTTCAGGCAGATAGGGCATTTCCATACGCTCCCTTTCTTGATCTATTGCGTTCATACTTTTCTAGTTCTTCCCTTGTGACAGGACATAACGACCTGACACCGTTTGTGCAGGAACTTTCACAGTTTCTGCCTGATATGACGCCTCTCATCCTTGAGCGTACGCCTCACATGGTACCGTCCTCACCTGATCCACAACAGGAGAAACGCCGTCTTTTTGCCCTGTTGTTGCATTTTGTTACAGTACTGGCCGCACGCCAACAACTGTTGTTCGTCGTCGAAGATCTCCACTGGAGCGACGACACCAGCCTTGAACTCCTGCTGTACCTGGCAAGGGGGTGTACCCATCTGCCCATCCTTTTTGTGCTGACCTACCGCAGTGATGAAGTGTCTCCAGAGTTGAGGCATTACTTAGCCGAATTTGACTGGATGCACCTGGCCCAGGACTTCTCTTTGAGGCGGCTCGCCCGTGCCGACGTCGATGCGATGCTCGGGGCCATCTTTGCAATGCACGAGGCAGTGCATACCGGTTTGGCAGAAAGCGTGTACGCGCTCACTGAGGGAAACCCTTTCTTCGTTGAGGAGGTGCTGAAATCGCTGATCGCAACCGGTGAGATCGCCTCCAGAGATGGTGTCTGGGAGCGCACCTTGCTTTTTGGAGCACACAAACGCCACCCGTCTATTCCACGCAGCGTACAGGATGCCGTTTACCAACGAACAAAGCAGTTGAGTACTTCGGCCAGGCAGGTGCTAAGCCTGGCGGCGGTGGCGGGCAGACGCTTCGACCTCACCATTCTTCGGCAGGTCATGCATGCCGACGAGTCCCACATGCTGATGTTGATGAAAGAATTGGTGGCAGCCCAATTCGTGACGGAAGAAGCTGCCGACCAGTTCTCTTTCCGTCACGCACTCACACGACAGGCTGTGTACTCAGAGCTGCTTGCAGGCGAACGCAGAGCGTTGCATCGTAGCATCGCCGAAACGATAGAGCAGCACGCCCTCCCCTCCTCCATCCTGGATGCCCAACTGGTCGACCTCGCGTATCACTTCTTCGAAGGGGAAGTCTGGTCAAAGGCCGTGGAGTATGGACAACGCGCCGGAGAACGGGCGCTGATCCTGTACGCACCTCGCGCGGCTATTGAGCACTTGACGCGCGCACTCGGCGCGCTGAAGCACCTGGCCAGCGCTCCACCCGCAACACTGCTGCGGGCACGAGGACAGGCTTACGACACGATCGGCGCGTTTGAACAGGCGCGCAGCGATCACGAGCATGCCCTCTCGATTGCGCAGCAGACACAGGACGGAATCATGGAATGGCAGAGCTTGCTAGACCTCGGATGCCTGTGGGCAGGGCGCGACTATGCTCAGGCGGGACACTGGTTCAGGAAGTCGCTTGATCGAGCGCAAGCGCTTGCCGATCCGAAACTCCATGCCCGCAGCCTCAATCGTGTCGGGAACTGGCTGGTCAATACCGGGCGAGCTGAAGAAGGTTTACAAACACATCAGGAAGCGCTTGCTATCTTTGAAGCGCTCCAAGACAGCCAGGGCATGGCAGAAACAATCGACCTCCTGGCAATGGCCAACGGCATTTATGGGGATATGGTGAATGCAGTAGAACAGTACGAGCGCGCCATAGCACTGTTTCGATCTCTGAGTGATCACCAGGGTCTCATCTCCAGCCTGACCACACGCGCAGCATACGCCTGCCCAGGCTGGGTCGAAACAACGTATAGCGTCTGCGAACAACCTGAGCATTGTTCCCGCGACATCATGGAAGCGTTGAACCTGGCTCGACAGGTGGAGTCGCTGACTGCCCAGGCCTATGTCGGATGGAATGGGGGTGGGTCTCTGGCCTCCTTTGGTGAACTCGGCAGAGGGTTTACACTTGTGCAGGAGGCCTTGCGTATCGCCACGGAGATCCAGCACGCTCAGTGGCTGTCAGCAGCCTATTTCTCGCTGGGACGTGTGTACTACATACTCCTCGAAGCCGACCTGGCAGTGCAAGCATTAGAGACAGGACTGCGACTGGCATCCGACACCGGTCCGGCCTGGTGGATCGGCAATATTACCGC
>CATPCK010000499.1 GCA_955652655.1 uncultured Ktedonobacteraceae bacterium
AGTTCGCGTGCCAGAGAAAGTGCCTCCTCACGAGCCTGCCCACGAGGCACAAGGCGATTGGCCAGTCCCATCATCAGCGCCTCCTGGCCCGAAACGCCCCGTCCAGTAAGAATCATATCCAGGGCGTGACTCTGCCCAATCAGGCGTGGCAAACGGATCGTGCCACCATCTACCAGCGGCACCCCCCAGCGGCGACAATAGACCCCGAACACGGCATCTTCAGCAGCAACACGCAGGTCGCACCACAGAGCCAGTTCCAGGCCACCGGCCACTGCGTATCCCTCAACCGCGGCGATGACAGGCTTGGATAACAGCATGCGCGATACGCCTAAAGGAGCATCGCCCTCTTCGGCAACGCTTAGAGTGCGTGTCTCATCGGCAACGGAGTTCAGGTCAAATCCCGCGCAGAAGGTGTCACCAGTTCCAGTTAGTACAGCCACGGACAGCGAGTCATCGTCATCGAATGTACGAAAGGCCCGTGCCAGTGAGTCCGCGGTCGGGCCATCAATGGCATTGCGTACCGCCGGTCGATTGATTGTCACCACGAAAATCGTGTCATGCTTTTCGGTGAGTACGGTTTCCATCATGCTCCTCGTTTTTTTCGTCTCAATTTCCGCTAATCAGTTCAAAGCAAGGTATCATAAGCCTACCCTTGAGCATAAGTATCGTCATCTTCAAGCAAAGGATGAATATGATATTCGATCTGGAAGTCTTTGAGCAACTGCAATGCTCGCTCAGATACCGTCTCCAATGGTGCCTCGAGTACCTTGACAATGGGCCCACGTTCGTGCAGGTCAGGGATGGCAGCTTTCAATTCGTCTAAGTGGCCCAGGTCTTCCTGGTAAAGATGAATTTTCAGCTCCAGCTGTGTTTCAAAAGAGTGTGCCTGGAAGGCGTCCTTACGCGCAGAGAGCCACCGCCATAAAGCGTAGGCTTCGCTGGGGTCCAGATGGATCTGTGCCTGGTTATCGGTAATGCAGATTCCACCGTCGATTCGGTCTTCAAATTTTTTCATGCTCTCCCTCTCTCGCTCGCTTTCTGCAATGGCTCGTACCTCTCCATTTGGAAAGAATACAAAAAAAGCACAAGAAATGCAACATACGTACAGTTTTTTGTGGTACCGGACATGCTTACACCTCCTTACACCTCCTCACCTCTCCTCTTCTCCAACCACCTCTTAATGCTTGCCTCCTTCCCCTGCTGCCCTGGTTCGTAGTAGCTGCGTCCTTTCAGACTCTCAGGCAAATACTCCTGGATCTGTACAGCTGGCGGCCTTTCGGAGTCCTCGATCTGCATCTCTTTGTAATACTCGTGGGCATACTTGTAATCTTTGCCGTAATCGAGGTCTTTCATCAGCTGCGTCGGTGCATTGCGAATTTGCAGGGGGACGGGATCGTTGCGCGTCTTCTGCACGTCTTCCTGCACACGGCTATACGCTGCATATAAAGCGTTGCTCTTGGGAGCGGTCGCCAGGTGAACGACTGCCTGAGCGAGAGCGAGGTTGGCCTCTGGTAATCCCACAAAATGCACAGCTTGTTGAGCCGCCACACAGACCAGCAGCGCCTGGGGATCAGCCATGCCCACATCCTCCGAGGCGAAGCGTATCAGGCGGCGCACAATATATAAAGGATCTTCCCCTGCTTCGATCATGCGTCCAAGCCAGTAGAGGCTGGCGTCGGGATCAGAGCCTCGCAGGGACTTATGCAGCGCTGATATCGTGTCATAGTGCTGGTCGCCGCTCTTGTCATAGAGCAGGGCGCGATGCTGCATGACCTCTTCAATCAAAGGCACGGTGATATGGGCATGCGAAGGCCTGGCGGCCTTCTCATGCTCCCCTGCTGTGCCTACGGCTCCCTGAGCGGCCAGTTCCAGCACATTGAGAGCGATACGCGCATCGCCATTGGCAAAAATAGCTATCTGCTGCAGAGCATCCTCATCGACGGTGATGTCCATTTGACCAAGGCCGCGCTCCTTGTCTGCGAGCGCCCTCCGCAGAATGGTCATAATATGCTCTTCACTCAGACCTCTTAAGGTGAAGACACGCGAACGGGACAGCAGGGCCGCGTTGACTTCAAAGCTTGGATTCTCCGTGGTAGCGCCAATCAATGTCACGACGCCGCGCTCGACATGCGGGAGCACGGCATCTTGTTGTGCTTTGTTGAAGCGGTGAATCTCGTCGATAAAAAGGATGGTCTGCTGTTTGTTGAACTGGCGCAGCTTCTGTGCCTCATCAACTACCCGGCGCAGGTCCGCGACGCCGGCAGAGACTGCGCTGAGTGAGACGAAACGCGCGTGAGTTTGACTGGCAATGATCTCAGCAAGCGTCGTTTTGCCGCTGCCCGGCGGTCCCCACAGGATCATCGATGGCACGCGATCCCCTTCGATGCTGCGGCGCAGTAGCCGCCCCGGTTCCACCAGGTGCTCCTGCCCAACAACCTCATCGAGGGTACGAGGGCGCATGCGCGCTGCCAGTGGTTCTCCCGGCGTCACGCTCCCCCTGGCAGCCTGCGCTTTTTTAGTAACAGGGGCGCTATCGTCCGATCCAAACAGGGATGATTGATTTGACATTGATGTTGCTCTTTAACCTCAAAGGAATAAATGTATCCTACCCATTTGTATAATTAAGCGGGACATGCCCACCTGATCTATTTTATCATAGAGATGGCGAAGGCCATTACATTGGAGATACTCATGCTTGATGTAACGAAAACGCGAGATGCTCATGTTGATGAGCGCCTACGTACAGACACAATGATCTGGATAAATACGGTGAGACCCGATGGACGACCGCATAGTGCTGCAGTCTGGTTTCTCTGGGATGGCTCAAAATTCTTTATCTTCAGCATGCCCAATACACAGAAGGTACGTAATTTGCGCCAGAACACAAACGTTGTGCTTGCATTGGATGATACTAAAAATGGCAGCGACGTGATACAGGTCGAGGGAAAAGCGGAATTACCGGGGAACAACAGCGGGGTGAGCGCGACCCTCCCGGCCCTTGTTGCAAAATACGGCGCGATGATTAAGGGCATGGGTTCAACGCCTGAAGCTATGGCAGCAGAGTATTCACAGGCTATTCGCATCACACCTACGAAGTTCCTCGGCCCAGTGGAATAATTGTACATCAGCCTCTGCTAGACAAAAAAAGGTAATGCAAAGAGGGGTCATTAGTGCTCGATCAATCCCGTTTGCAG
>CATPCK010000500.1 GCA_955652655.1 uncultured Ktedonobacteraceae bacterium
CGTTCGGCCTCCTCGGGGGTAAATGGCTCGACCGCCTCACGCACCTCCTCCCAGCCATTGGTGCGTTCTTTGAGATACGCCTCGTCCACCAGGCCATCGGCTATGACCTGGCGCAGTATCGCATTGATCACGGCTTCGTCTGTGCCGGGACGCACCGGCAGCCACAGATCGGCTGTGCGCGCAAGGGGTGTTTCGCGCGGATCGATGACTATCAAGTGCGCGCCCTTATCGCGAGCGCGCCAGACCCACTGCATGACGATGGGAAAACATTCCGCTATATTCACGCCGACTGCGAGCATGCAATCAGTGAGCGGGATATCGGTCATGGGCAAGGGAGCGCGATCGATACCAAAGGCTTTGGCATATGCCATGGCGGAGGATGACATGCACAGGCGGCCATTGTAGTCTATGTTACGCGAACGCAGAGCCACGCGGGCAAACTTTCCCATCACATAGCATTTCTCGTTAGTCATGGAGGAACCACTGTAAACGGCGACGGCATCGTGGCCGTGCTCCGCCTGGATCTGCTTCCAACGGCTCACGATGTAGTCCATCGCCTCATCCCAGGTGGCACGTTCCAGTTGCCCCGCCTTGCCGCCGCGGCGGATCATGGGATACCTTAAACGATCGGGATGGTCTACCTGCTGGTAAGCCACGACCCCTTTGGGACAGAGCGAGCCACGATTATGCGGGAAGTCGCGCGCTTCGACGCCGATAACCTTGCCATTGGCAACTTTGAGGAACATCCCACACTGTACGCCACAGAAACAACAGTGCGTCGGCACGAGCGTATCGGGTACGCGCGCCGCCTCACTCCAACCTGTAGGTGGTCTACCAGCGGATTGAAAATCGTAGTTGAAATCGCGCTCTTCTTGAAAGAAATCCTTATTGACTGACATCGCGCATGTCCTTCCTGAAAATAACCTGGAGTAAGCCTAGAGAAATTGCTTGCCCATCAACTGGTAGTACGCCTCACCGCGCAGCACACGCTTGCATGTCGGGCAGTACTCCTGCAAGGTGCCACGCTCGCCACCCAGGTCGTAATTCTGGCCAACATCGCCGAGAACCCCTTCGAGATCCTGGATAAATTGTTGTGAAGGAAACTCTTGATTGCAGCGCTTGCAGCGGCCTATCTGGGATTGGGATTGCGGAGAGTAGTGCTTCAAGTCCTGGTTTACCGTCTGATACAATGTGACCCCGATACTGGCTGGACGCTCGATAATGTGGAAGAACTTGCCGAAGGGTATCGAGAGCAGCCAGACAACCACGACCACCTGGTGCGTGAGCGAGATAAACCAGTAAAACCTACCCCCCCACAACGTTGACGAAGCAGTGAGCGCCAGCCCGGTGATGGCAATCGCCAACAGCAGTACGATCGGCACCAGGTCGAAGCCGAAGCGCTGGATGGCGAGCAGCCCTGCATCCGTAATGCGCCGCCAGAGCGCGATGGTGAGTCCTACAAGCAGCAGCAGCGCGCTAAAATCGAGCCCGTGATAGGAGGCAAAACCGATCACCGATGCGATAGGGAAGGAAAATACCGGTAGGCCGAAAAACCAGGCCTGGTAGTTCCCAGGCGGGATCAATGTGAAGTGGAGCCAGCCAAACGAGAGGGGCAGGGTGATAAGCAGCGAGAGGATCACTCCCCAGAAGATGCACAGGTGCATGATCCAGCGCAGCGTGCTGCGCTGGCGGATGAAAGTCTGAGCGAAAATATCGGTCCACCAGGCTTTGGGGATAAGCAAGGTGTAGCGCCGGAAGTTGCGCCACGAGAGAAAGTTGACCCAACCAGCGCGGAAATAGCGCCACGTCGGCGGGCGGCCGATCCAGAGCGTGTAGCGATAGACCAGGGCAGCGAAGGCAAAAATTGTGGCCACGGCGTAGCCGATCAGGGCGGAGTCGAAGTCACGCAGCCCGCGAGATCCAATCACAATGAGTACAATGAGCACTACCGAAGCCAGGATAGCCAGGATGATAGCCTGCTTTGTGGGGCGCTTCTCCACAAGTTGCCTGTCGCTTTTCATAGCTCACCCCCTTTTCGCTTCTGCATGAGCTTAAATACAGCAAAATAACCCCACACTTCTTACATTTTGTTCACGTTAGGGGCTGGTAAAAGGTTGCAGAATGCGATGGGTTTTGAGGAATATGTGTCTGATTGTGCGACATAATTTTTTTGGTGGCCGGAAAGAGATTATGTTGATGCGTGGTAAGTGGTATGGTGTTGTTTGATAGGTGAGTTTGGAGTGTCATGTGTGGCCCTCTTTGTTGAGTGTGCTTGTGTAGATGATATTAAGAATGTGGTGTCGCTGGTGAGCGTGACTTCTATTGTGACAATTCTTTTGGGGGGATGAGAATGTGGTCACATAAAGAGGCGTTGAAAAGCTTGTTGCAGGAAGTGAGCCTTTTTCCCAACAACGCATCTAGAGTGAGACTTATCCCGTGTTCGCCAGTGGCGGCCAGGGAGTGAGTACGAAGCCGTTTCCCTATAGCCACCGCCAACCGTCTTCCATCTGGCGATGTGACTGCACCTTCGTTGATGTTCCAACAGCCCTGGGCGTTTCATTAGCCGCTATCTGCA
>CATPCK010000501.1 GCA_955652655.1 uncultured Ktedonobacteraceae bacterium
CACAGACGGCATTTGCTTGCGGCGTTTGGTACGGCGTGCGAAGCACTTTGATGCCACTTGCTGTTGCCACTCGTGCAAAATTCGGCCCGAATTTCCGGTCGTTATCTCGAATCAAATAGTTGGGTGTTTGTCCATACGGAGTTGCCTCTCGTAGCTGTTGCGCCACCCAGGGATCGGTCGGAGAGCGCGTTACATTCACATGGATGATCCTCCGCGATTTCAGTTCGATGATGAAAAAGGCAAAAAGTGGACGGAAGAAGAGGTCTGTCACCTGCAAGAAATCACAAGCCCACACCTCTGCCGCATGATTGCGGAGAAAAGTCTTCCACTTCTGTCCACTCGGCCCTTTTCGACGAACGTGTCGCATATACTTCTCAATAGT
Organism: uncultured Ktedonobacteraceae bacterium; assembly: GCA_955652655.1. Classification (GTDB taxonomy): domain Bacteria; phylum Chloroflexota; class Ktedonobacteria; order Ktedonobacterales; family Ktedonobacteraceae; genus UBA11361. The sequence continues at coordinate 383 of CATPCK010000501.1, forward strand.
TCGTTTACTTACTCGAATATCCAGCTTGAGAAGCTCGCCCCGAATGCGCTCTGCTCCCCAAAGCCGATTGTCGGCTGCCATCTGCTGGATCAAGCTGATCGTCTCGGAGGAGAGTCTCTGCATCCTCGATCGGGCTTTCGATTTGCGCTTCCAAAATAGGCGGAAGAGCTCACGATGCCACCGCAGAAGCGTCTCTGGCTGGACAAGGAAAAGCGCCTGTTTCCAGGTTCGAACCAATCCAGCCAGAACCACCAGAAGCAGCCGATCTACCTTCCGGTATGTCGGTCGCTTGATTTGTCGACGGAGGATACTTAGTTGGTGTCGTAAGAGCGCGTTTTCCGCAATCAGCTCCGATTTCCCCCTGGCAAGATCGGCAAGCGTGTCGAGTAGAAGAGAGGTCGTTGGGGGTTTGGTCCAACGAAGCACACGTTCTTGAAGTGTGTGAAAGCGGAAACCTATGCGTTGCTTCATGAAGATGAGCAGACAAAACACTAACTGAACCTCCCCTTCGTGAAAATAGGCGCGTGGCCAGAGAATACGAGCAGCATGGACCTTGTTGATTGTACTCGCATCTCACCTGCTTTGGCAAAAAAGCTTGCTCCATTGGGTACAATAGGCCGATTTTCAGAACGGATGTCCCAAGTAGCCAGCACAAGGGCTTGCGCACTTTATTCGCTCTCGCGTTCTCAGTTCTGACAGAACCGATGGAGATCAGGAAAACGCCCCTTTGCCGTTTAATGCCATAGATATTTGTTGAGCGGCCTTCATCCCACGGAATTTCTTCGATGGACTCAGGCTCCGTACAGGCTGATCTCTTTCTGCCGGGCATAGCGGTGGATTTCATGCACGTCTGTCATGCCTTTTGTGATGGCCTCATGAATCCATTCGTACATTTCATATTTATTTTGGTAGAGCCGGTTACTGCAAAAGATGTTGCGGCGCGCAAACGCTAGCGGAGTGATTTTTCGGAGGTATGCTTGTGCATCTGGATCAGGTGGTCGCAGCGTATTCCACCAGGGCACTTCCAGCACATAGGAGCGATCGAGCGCCCACTTGGGGCAGGGTTGATGAAAGAGCTCACACAAGTACTCGACAGAAGCAGCGCAGAAAGCCCCCCAATGGCGGGTCCGTTCGGTTTCCCGCTCCGGCCGGGTCAGAGGATCTTTGATCAGGTCGGGACGGATGTGCTTGGCGTAGCCATACCAGGCATTGGAAAAATCTCCCAGGGCAGTCCAGGGGTCCTCTTCCTGGCAGATGCGTTGGTAGGCGTAGGCCATGGTATCGATGGTGGCAGGAAGGGCTGGTGGTTCTTTGTGCCGGTCAGCATACTCTTGTGCCATCAGGCGAAGTGTCTCAAACGACATTGCTACCCTCGTTTTCCTTCAAAGAGCCAGCGCAGAGTGTACTCGATGCTCTCTGCGTACTTTTCTTGTCCGCTTGGCAACAGGTATCTCTCTACCACCTGTTGTGCTTGCTCGCGCGTCCGAATGCGTGTTTTCGAGAGCAGTATAGCACAATCAGCCAGGTCTTTGTCACGACCAGCAGCGATTTTGAGGGCAAGAATGTACTCACGGGGCGGCGCATAGACATGAAGCGGGCCAAAACGCTTCCACAGCTTGCCAGCAGGCACGACCACCTCATCGTACATCAGCATCTGGGCCAGATAGTTCAACCAATCGCCATCCAGGTTGTGCCGTTGCTTGATAGTCTGGACACTCTCACGCAATGGAGCATACGCTCGCTGAAGCCCATCTTCATCCAGCCAGAAGATGTCGATGTCTTTGGTGGAACGGGGCGCATTGGCAAGTAAGAGCATATATGCGCCTCCTATCAGGAGGACGCGAACCGGCTTTTTGAGTCCTCGATTTGTTAGCTCTGTTCCCAGTTCAGCCAGGTAACGCTCTATGTCTCCTGCCTCCATCTTTGCCTCCCAGGTGATCTGCTACAGAAAAAGATTGGCTTTACTATACCACAGCAGGATATGCCCCACCCGCAATTCCGACTTTGTGCTCAAAAGTAAAACCCTGCGGCAATTTCATGAGTGCATGGCGGCAAAGAATAGAGTAAGGTCGCAACCAGAGTTCATCTCATATTTCTTGTATTCTATGGTATTGTGCAGAAAATGCAGACCGGGAGGAAGCA
>CATPCK010000502.1 GCA_955652655.1 uncultured Ktedonobacteraceae bacterium
CATCAATAGTAACATGTAGAGCTGAGATTGTCAATAAAAAAGACATAAAGGGTCTCCATCCTTTAGGGAAAATTGGGTGAAAAGTGAGATTGCCATAAGCTCTTCGCATTGAAGGCGCTTCATGAGATTTCTCTGACTTTCCTCCTACTAAGGATGGAGACCCGGCTAATGGACCCATTGACGAATAAGACAGAAAAGACTAGACTTATCGCAAAACTTAGTAGAAATGCATGACGTATAGATAGATAAGGTGAGGAAAGTAGTATGCCAGCTGAAACTCAAGATGCTTATATTGAAACAGACTTCGAGATTGTTATAGGCCTGGAAGTACACTCACAACTGCTGACAAAAAGTAAAATGTTTTGTACGTGCAGCACGGGCTATGCCAACGCTGCCCCCAATACCCACGTATGCCCTGTTTGCATGGGCATGCCCGGCGTCCTGCCGGTCATCAACCGGCAAGCCATAGCCTATACCATCATGACAGCTCTTGCCCTTAACTGTAACATTCCGGCCTACTCAAAGTTCGATCGCAAGAACTATCCTTACCCTGACTTGATGAAAGGCTATCAAATCTCGCAATATGATATACCGCTCAGCAAAGATGGCTACCTCCCCATCGAGCACAATGGTCAAACACGGAAGATCGGTATTACCCGCGTTCACCTGGAAGAGGACACCGCGCGTCTCCTGCACCACGATAGCTATAGCCTGATCGACGTCAATCGCTCCGGTACGCCACTGATGGAGATTGTCAGTGAGCCAGATATGCGTTCTCCTGAAGAGGCGCGCCTGTATATGCAGAAGCTGCGCGAGATACTGGTCTATCTCGGTGTATCTTCCGGGCGTATGGAAGAAGGGAGCCTCCGTTGCGATGCCAACATCTCCATTCGTCCACGTGGGCAGCAAGAGTTAGGCGTTAAAACCGAGATCAAAAATATGAATAGTTTCCGTTCTGTCGAGCGCGCACTTGAGTACGAGGCGCAGCGACAAATAGCCATGGCACGCGCTGGAGAGACGATTCATCAAGAGACACGCGGTTGGGTGGAAACGAGGGGCATCACAGTACCGCAGCGGAGCAAAGAGCAGGCGCATGACTATCGCTACTTTCCTGAGCCCGATCTGCCGCCGCTTTTGATCAGCCCGGCCTGGGTTGAAGAGTTGCGCGCGGCGCTGCCCGAGTTACCTGATGCTCGCCTGGCCCGTTACCGCTCTGAATTTGGCCTTTCAGCGCAAGACGCCAATGTATTGACGGAAGAAAAAGCGCTCGGTGATTACTTTGAGCAGGTCATGGCTGCTTCAAATGTCAGTGACAGCAAGGCGCGAGCCAAAGCTGCCAGTAACTGGCTGCTCAGTGAAGTCGTCCGTTTGCTTAAGGCAAACGCCATTACCATACAATCTTGCCCTCTTTCACCAGCCTCCCTGGCAAATCTGCTTGATCTGCTCGACAAAGGGCGTATTAATGGCACGCAAGCCAAGGAGGTGCTGGACGAGGCCTTTGCTACTGGCGAACTGCCTGCGGCAATCGTCGAAAAGAGGGGCCTGAAGCCACCGATCAGCGATCAAGGTGAGCTCAATCGTGTAATAGAGGGGGTGATAACGAATAATCCCAAGTCTGTAAATGACTATCGTGCCGGCAAGATAAATGCCTTGCAGTACCTGGTAGGTCAGGTTATGAAACAAACGCGCGGCCAGGCAAAGGCCGAAATCGTACAAAAACTCTTAAAAGCACAACTGGACGAAGCTCCTTCAACGTAAGAAGCGACTCGCCCCTTAGACAAGGAGAAAGCAGACAAATGCACGATGAAGTGAAGTCTGCCGCACTAAATCCCTATCACATGGCGGTTCAGCAGTTTGAGTTAGCCGCTGACAAGCTTAACCTCTCAGAGGATATGCGGGAAATACTGCGACAGCCCAAACGCGAACTTACTGTCAATTTCCCGGTCCGCTTAGATAACGGCCGTATCAAGACATTTACCGGCTATCGTGTTCAACACAACGTGAATCGCGGTCCGGCAAAAGGCGGTATCCGTTATGGTCCAGATGTGACACTCGATGAGGTCAAAGCCCTTGCAATGTGGATGGCCTGGAAAACTGCCGTCGTCGGTATCCCCTTTGGTGGTGCAAAAGGTGGCGTCATCTGCGACCCCAAGAAAATGAGCCCGGCGGAGTTGGAGCGTCTGACTCGCCGCTATGCCACGGAGATATCCATCATTATTGGACCGCGGAGCGATATTCCTGCCCCCGATGTTAACACGAACTCTCAGGTGATGGCGTGGATCATGGATACCTACTCGATGCATGAAGGTTTCTCCAGCCCCGCTGTCGTCACTGGCAAGCCGCTTTCTATAGGTGGAAGTGAAGGGCGCAATGATGCGACCGCTACCGGCGTATTATTCGTGACCCGGCAGGCCGCAAAGCGTATTGGTATGCCTTTGCAGGGTGCCCGTGTTAGCATCCAGGGCTTTGGCAACGCTGGCTCCATCGCCGCGCGGCTCTTCCATAACGAGGGTTGCAAAATAGTAGCCCTGAGTGATACCCGTGGCGGTATCTATAACGAGTCCGGCCTTGAGCCATCTTCTGTCTTGCGTCATAAACAGGAGCAGGGAAGTGTGGTTGGTTACCATCGCGCCCAGGCGATAGGGGTGCATGACGCGTTGGAGGTTCCCTGCGATATCCTGATCCCCGCGGCTACTGAAGGCGTTATCACAGCGACGAATGCTGATCGCGTTCTGGCGCGTATTATTGCCGAAGCCGCCAATGGACCGACCACCCCTGAGGCAGATGAAATCCTCTTCAAAAAGAACGTTGTGGTCATTCCTGACATTCTGGCCAATGCCGGCGGTGTCACAGTCAGTTACTTTGAGTGGGTACAGGATATTCAAAGCTTCTTCTGGAACGTTGAGGAGATTACTCAGAAGCTAGAAGTAATCATGAACCGCTCTTTTGCTGCCGTGGCTGAGAAGGCAGATCAGTACTCCTGTAACATGCGCCTTGCCGCCAATATGCTGGCTATTTCTCGTGTGGCTGAAGCAACACAGGTTCGTGGAATATACCCGTAATCTTCAATTGCATCGGAGAACAACGGTACAATACCAGCAGTACCGGCCCCACTCATGGGACCAGTACTGCTGGTATTGTACAAGCCACGTTACAACTCTTCTTAAAATCCGCGCCGTGGTTCGCGCTTACCCGGCTTTTTCACAGGTGGTTTGGGAGGTAGCTTGGTTGCTCCTCTTGGTTTGGGTTTCTTCTTTCCGCGGCCTGCATTCCAGTTCAGATCATCTTCATCTTCATCTTCATCCTCATTCTCATCGAAAAATTCTTCTTCATCTTCAAACTCGTCTGCAGGAACTTCATCAGCTAACACTTCGTCCTCAGTAGAGGCGAGATCCATGTCAGGGATTTCAGTATCCTCTACAACAATATTTGGTATCTCCTCATCCTCGACTTCGTTTTCCAGGTCTATCTCGTCGAAGGCGGGTTCCGCGTACTCGTCGGCATCGAATTCAGGTTCGACCTCAGGATGTGCAATCGTTTCTTCGTAGTCGTCGGCGATAACTGAACTGCTATTTCGCCCGGACCTGCGAAGAGCGACATTGTCCAGCTCCAGCTCTGGTTCAAACGTGTCTGCTTCTTCATTTGGTTTTGGGCCGCCAATTGTTCTGCGCCCGGCGGCTATATCAAGCCAAAACTGGGAATAGTAATGAGGCCGATCCGAATCTTTTTCGCTCTCTTTTCTTGTCATTGACCAGCTCTACGGTGCGTCATAGTTGAAGATCGGCTTCAACTACTCCCCACACTTTTTTCCAGCGGGGAGGCACCGCTCCTCCTTTCGTTACGGAGTGCCACGGCTGTTGGGCACACCAGGTACAATACCGAAGCCAGGGGCTTCCCAGGATCGTGCATCTTCTAAACACTAGAAATTTTCATCATCTGTCGGATTTGGGGAACTGCCTCTCAAGAATGAAGTTCCACCTGATGTCATAATAAAAAGATTGCTCACAACTGTCAAGACGGATATTCATGATAAAGATCGGCCTCTGAAGCGCCATTAAGGGTTGTCAAGCCCCTAAGTGCATGAATTTTCGTTTAAGATGTTTGCTTGGATGTGCCAACAATCAATATAATACGATATGAATTAGTATTCAGACCCTTTGTAACCTTTTTCAGCGTCATATTTGTATATCTCTACATAGCAATATACAACATCAATTGGCACCCACTCGTCGCATGATGACTTGTCTGCGTACCGGGGCGCCGAAATCGTAGCATTGGAGGAAATCATTGACAAGAATACTCGACAGCATAGACAGCCCGGAACAATTGCGTGCCTTGACAACGGGGCAAATGCAGCAGTTGGCAGAGGAAATCCGACGCGAAATCATCGAAAAAGTTTCGGTGAAAGGTGGTCATTTGGCACCGAATCTGGGCGTGGTTGAGTTAACAATGGCATTACACTATGTCTTCGATACCCCAAAAGATTTACTCGTCTGGGATATTGGACATCAGGCATATGTTCATAAACTATTGACAGGCCGCCGTGATCGTTTTCATACTATCCGCCAGTTTGGTGGTCTTTCTGGCTATCTCCGCCGTGAGGAGAGTCCCTATGATGTTTTTGGTGCCAGCCACGCCAGTACATCCATTTCAGCAGCCCTTGGCCTGGCGGCTGCCCGCGACCTTCGCGGCGAGGATTCCAAAATTGTCGCTATCATTGGCGACGGTGCCTTGACCGGGGGCATGGCATTGGAAGCTATTAATAATGCTGGCAGTTTAAAGAAAAATCTTATCGTCGTTCTTAACGACAATGAAAAATCGATTTCCGATAACGTCGGTGCTATACACCATTATCTCGGAAAAGTGCGCCAGATGCAGACATCCAGGAGCTACCAGCGGCTACGTGCGATGGCGAAGGGATCAATCGAAAAACTGCCGATGGTGGGAGATAAAGCGCGAGAAGCAGCTGGCCGGGCCGAAATGAGCTTCAAAAATTTTGTCTTACATAGTAAAAGTGGCATGATCTTTGAAGAGCTTGGCTTCAAGTTTTTTGGCCCGTTTGATGGGCACGATATTCCTCTCCTACTGGATGTCTTCGAGAATATCAAACAGATCGAAGGGCCGCTGATGGTCCAGGTGGTGACAAAGAAAGGCAAAGGTTGGGAATACGCGGAAGAGGATTCAACCAAGTGGCATGGACCCGGCGCATTTGATTATACGACTGGCATCATCAAGAAAAATGCAGCTGATCCACCAACCTATACCGATGTCTTTGCCAATACATTAGTGGATCTGGCCGAGAAGGATACATCCATTGTCGGTATCACAGCTGCTATGGCTGAGGGCACCGGCTTGAAAAAGATGCACCAGCGCCTCCCTGAGCGCTACTTCGACGTAGGAATAGCGGAACAGCACGCCGTCACCTTCTCTGCTGGTCTCGCGGCGGGTGGTATGCGGCCCGTTGTTGCCATTTATTCAACGTTTATGCAGCGGGCCTATGACCAGGTAATTCACGATGTGTGCATGCAGGATTTGCACGTCGTGTTTGCAATGGACCGGGCGGGCATCGTTGGCGAGGACGGACCTACCCAACATGGTGTGTTTGACATAGCGTTTATGCGCTCGATACCGAACATGAAGGTTATGGCCCCTAAAGACGAGAATGAATTGCGCCATATGCTTTACACCGCTCTCTACATGGATGGACCTGTCAGTCTGCGCTATCCGCGTGGGAAGGGGGTTGGCGTTCCACTGGATTCCGAACTTCATACATTGGAAATTGGCAAAGCGGAGCTGCTCAGTCCAGCTACACTTGAACTGGCGGAACGGCAGGAATGTGCCATTCTTGCCTTTGGATCAACCGTCGCACCGGCAGAAGTTGCGGCAAAAGAGCTCGCGGATGAAGGCATCTCTGTCGCGGTCGTCAATGCTCGTTGGGCCAAGCCGCTCGACGAAGAACTGATCATCCGCCTGGCAAAGGGAACGCGCCGCCTGGTCACCATCGAAGATCACGTCATTGCGGGGGGCTTCGGAAGCGCCGTGCTGGAACTATTAGAGCGCCGGGATATGCACAACATTGATGTGAAAATGGTTGGCTGTCCCGATAAACTGATTGAGCATGGCGCGCCATCGATCCTGAAAGAGCTGTATGGCCTTTCATCCTCGCATCTCAAGGATGTTGTGCGCGATATGGTTCGCTCTGAGTCGAAGGGGTATGAACTGGCCCATTAGGGTAGACAGGAGCAAGCATATGATGAGTGAAGGAGGTGGCGCGCTCGCGCCACCTCCTTCACTCAATATATGCTTGCTCCTGTCTACCCTAATGGGCCAGTTCATACCCCTTCGACTCAGAGCGATCCATATCGCGCACAACA
>CATPCK010000503.1 GCA_955652655.1 uncultured Ktedonobacteraceae bacterium
CCCTGGAGGGCCTGCGGCTGGCCTATACTCGACTCCGCCGATAAATAGATACGGTATTTGGTGTTGAAAGGCCGTTCGCGGCGACGCCACGAACGGCCTTTCAACACCAAATTATGGTGTACACGTGAATATCACCCTAAAGTGGGTTGTGTACCGCGGAATTACACCTTATACTTCTATTGTAGGCACAGCAGTGAAGGATGAATATTGTATTGTCTGGACTTTATCAAGAAGGAGATGCAGAATGAGCGTAGTTACTACTCGTGAGATCCCTCGCAACTACTGGTGGCTGGTGTTGCTACGTGGAATCGTTTCGGTGCTGTTTGGCATCGTGGCCATTGTATCGCCTGGCATAACTCTTCTGTTTCTGATTTACCTGTTCGGCGCGTATGTCCTGATTGATGGCATCACGGCGGTAGTTGTTGCTTTCCAGGAACGGAACGTCTACTCACGCTGGTGGGTGGTCTTGATAGGCGGCATTGCTGGCATCATACTGGGACTCATGGTTTTCTTCTGGCCCGGCGAGACCGCGCTTGTATTGCTCTTCCTCATTGCCGCCTGGGCAATCGTAACAGGCATTTTCGAGGTGATCGCTGCTTTTGTTGTGTCCACTGGCGCTGGTCGTGAGTGGGCCCTTATAGCGGGTGGGGTCATCTCCATTCTCCTGGGCGTCGTCCTGTTCTTCATCCCAAGGGCCGGCCTGCTGGCGTTTGTCTGGTTAATCGGCATTTTTTCTCTCATTTATGGCATCGTGTTAATCGTCCGAGCCTTCCAATACAGGGCTCTGCTCAAAGCATAACATGATACAATTGCGAAGAGCGCAGCGATGAGGAGTCGAGGCAGGAGCATGCCTTTGAAAGCTCAACATTCTCAGCGCAGGTTGTGTATAATAGTACCAGGACAAACACAACCTACAGTGTTGGAATTGCGAGGAAACCATGTCGAATTTGAGCTACGGTAAGTTGAGAGAACAACTTGTACAGGCTGCGCACCTCCTCTATCAGGCGGGCGTCATGTCACACAGCGGACACGGCAACATGAGTGTGAGATTGCCTGAAGCTGATCGCATGCTGTTGACTTCAACAGGTCATATCACCCACCTGAAGCCAGAGCAACTGGTGGTCGTCACTTTTGATGGTGATGTGGTGGAAGGGACAATGGATCCCACCACGCGCGAAATTGTTGGTATGCATGCGTGTGTCTACCGCGCGCACAATGACGCTCATGCCGTCATTCATACCCACTCCCCTCGCGTGACAAGTTTTGCTCTAGCCCATAAGCCCCTGCCATGCGTGTACGAGGCGTTTCTGCGTTTCGGCATTACGGAGGACATTCCGGTAGCGGATTGGGCGCCAAGAGGGTCACAGGAGTCCGTTTCCTATATAGTGGATCAGCTTGAGCGACATCCGTCGGTTCCGGCGGTGCTGCTGGCAAACCATGGACTACTCGCCTTCAGTAGTGATCCGCTCGCGACTGCGCAACTGATCATCATCATGGAAGAAGCGGCCCAACTCACTCTCGACGCCCGTACGCTCGGCGGGGAACAATCCTTCCCAGGAGACGCGCTGGAGCGAGAGCGCAAACATATGCAGCAGTTTGGTTCGATGCGGTAGTGACTGCCCTGTTGACGACATAGATCCTGCTACTGCGGTGTGTTTTGTTGTGTCAGTAATTGCCTGGTATTGCCGCCGAGGATCGCAGCCCTCTGGGCGTCCGTGAGATCCAGGGTTGCCAGCGTTTCCTCAACCTTGCGCCGTGTCATGATCGGCATGATTGGCCAGTCGCTGCCCAGAAGCACGTGCTCCGCTCCCAGCAGTTCGATGGCGAAGCGCAGTGCCACCGGATCGAAACCCATGGTGTCCACGTACAGGCGCTTGCGGGCGACGCTCGGCAGGGTACCCTGCCAGCTTCCCCGCTGCCCGTATTCGTAATCGGCTATGCCGGCGAAGAGGAAAGCCGCCACGCCAATCATTGGCAGCACTATTTTTAGGCTGGAAAGCTCGTCGAAAATGCCGCTGCGCATCAACGCCAGCACGCTCGCGGCCGTTTCTGTGCCCCGCGCCAGGAGATAACCGGTGCGATCCAGTTTCGCTGCCAGGCGCTCTGTTATACCGGCAGGATTCACGGGATGGACGAAGACCAGCACACCCAGTGTCACAGCTGTTTCCAGGGTCGGACGTGCCTCCGGCGCGTCGAGATAGCTGTCTCCCTGCGCGCAGTCCACACAGATGCCCCCCATACCCAGTGACTTTACCGCCCGCTCCACCTCGCGGGCAGCGGCATCACCCTGGAAGGCGTCAATAGTGGCGAGCGCGAGCAGGCGCCGCGGTTCTGCTGCGACCAGCGCGGCGAAGTGGTCGTTAATGCGCTCCATCATAGTGATTGGCAATCGCTTGCCTGGAGCAGTGATCAGCGCCGAGGGTGCACTCAATACCTTGGCGTCAATTCCAGCGCCATCCATAGCATCGAGTTGGGAATGAATGTTCGTGAGCAAAGGCCAGGCATATGCGAGGGTGCTTGACTTTTGCGCTGAGGAAAAGGGGTACCAGGCAGGCGAGTAGTAATGGCTGTGGAAGTCGATCAAGCGGTGAGGGGGTGGTGGTGCCATATTCCCATCCTTTCTGCTGCGAATATAGGCGCATGCTACCGCTTCTCAGTATACCATAGTTTGTACACGCTCGTGCTTATACAGGCGAGCAGGCGAACAGGGCAGGGGCCAGCCCTGCCCCTACATGTCAAATGGCGGCGGCGTAACTAACATGTAGGGGCAGGGC
>CATPCK010000504.1 GCA_955652655.1 uncultured Ktedonobacteraceae bacterium
ATATGCTAAGGATACTCAAGCCCTACCTGGCTGTGGCTGACTGCCTCCTAATGCTGATGCTGGATGTAGCAATCCGCCTATGAGATTTGTTAATTCCACCAGCCACAAAGCAAATGTTTTTGACGATAAGTCAAGCAACTCCAACCCACTGTGCTGGGCTTTGACCTGGGCAAGCACCCTGGCCTCAAAACCGGCAGGGAGATGCAGGTCAACATGTCCAGCCTGCAGTTCTAGCAAAATAGCCCGAACCTGGCGGGCAATGGCTAGTTCCCGCTGGCAGTCCGGGCATTGGGGGAGAGTAGCTTCTGCTTCTGCTAAAAGAGAAGCTGGAACGGTGCCATCTACTAAATCTGGGATGAGCTGGGCTAACTCTTCGCAGTTCATCGTTCGCTCTGCTCCTTTTTCGTTTTGTCCTTGCCCCTGGCAGTGTTACCCTGGGAGGCAACTGAGTACGCCATGTGTGCTCCACCGCAAAACTGGTTGTAAATCTGCTGGAAGGCGAGCCGTGAACGGTGGATACGCATCTTCACAGCGCTTAAACCTACCTCAAGTAACCTGGCAATCTCGTCATAGCCCAGGTCATCAAAGTCGCGCATTACAAGAAGGCGAGCCTGCTCGCGGTCTAGTTTTTTTAAGACCCTGTTGATGCACTCTCGTAGTTCCTTTTGGATAACCTTTTCCTCTGGTCCCGCCATTGCTGGGGCTTGAAGGCTAAGCGGGTCAATTTCTTCTTCGTTCTTAGCGTTATTTGGGTTCGCTAAAGGCGCAATATTTTTGCTATGCCGCCTGGTTTTATCGAGAGCGTCCAAAGCGCTGTTGGTAGCTATACGATAGAGCCAGCTTGAGAAGGACGACTGCTGCTCGAATTTTTTGAGTCCATGGTACACTTTGACCAAAACTTCCTGGGTTATATCCTCAGCCTCTTCCTTGTGAGGAACTACGCGATAAACGATGCTGTAGACGCGATGCATATGGCGTTGCACGAGTTCCTCATAACTGCGAGTGTTACCCGGTAATTCTTTCTTGCAGCGTGCAACAAGGTCTTCGTCTGAGAGGGTCAACATGGTATACAATGCCTCCTTCCAACGAAACAATAGACGTCTCGAGCTTATGAGTACCAGATGACAGCGCTTATTATAACGTTAACTATAAGTAGTGTCTAGTTTATCTTGGCACCTCTTGTGGTGCCCATATGGAAATGGTCTATTTACAGGCTGAGAACTTGTTCTTGTTCGCTCTAGCCGAGCGATATGTCAGGTTAGACGGCTTGCCTGGAAAAAAGTCACCGGGATGTTGCTGCAATTTTGCTATGTGTTGGGCTACTGATATTTAGACTGTGACAGCTTGCAGGGTTCATTGTGCGACATTGGCAAGACGAAGTGACTTTTTTTCCTGCGTGCCGTCAAATCTATAAGACAAAGGGATATGCTGAAAGAGAATATGCTCATCAAGAAGGATGAGACCTTTGGGAAACTGTTCATAATGGATGAAAAGGAAATAAAAAGTTCGCATGGAAAATGTGCGTGTGACACTACGTCAACGTGAAGTACTTCGTCTCTTATCGCAACGTGATCAGATGTCTGTAGGGGAGCTTGCCGCTCTCCTTGGCACAAGTTCTGCTAGTGCTACAAAAAATGTCCAACGGCTTGAACAGAAACGCCTGGTGAAGCGCGTAGTCGATCAGTGGGACCGTCGTCGTGTCCTGGTAAACCTGACGGATGAAGGGGGGAGCGTGTTGCATGCTCCATAAGTGTCACTCCCGCATCTCGTGCTGTCCGTCTCTCGTTCCATTCCTCCCATATCACGAACAAGCACGTCTGACCGAAACGCGCATATCCACTATCCGTACCCACTTCACGACTCAAGTGACTTATGTTAGAATTATTCTTGAGTTAAGTGGTGTACTCTTTCGACATCATCTATCTCATATGACTGCGAGGTGAGAAATGTCTCAGATACAAGACCCTTCTTCAAAAGAGAAGCACTTGACCCGCAAAGTGCTTCTCATTGTGGAAGATGATCCCGACATCGCTGCGTTCCTCGTGATGGCCATCGCGCAAGAATCCCCGTATCGCCCACTTGTAGCCGAGACAGGGGAACGTGCCTTGGAATTGGTTCAGCACGTCAAACCAGCCCTCTTTATTCTGGACTACGTTCTCGGCACGATGAACGGCCTCCACCTCTATGACTCCCTTCATGCTCAGCAAGGTTTCGAAGCTATTCCCGCGATTATCCTGAGTGCAAGCGTGGAGCAATATCAAGATGAGATCGAGCAACGGCATCTGCTTGGCCTTGCCAAACCTTTTGAATTAGACGAGTTGCTCCTGTCTATCGAGCAGGCGCTAAGCGTACCTCAAGAGCGGAGATAAAATTAGGCAAGGAGTTGAGCTATAGCTTTGAGCAGTTCATCAATCTCAAAGGGTTTCGTGATACCAAGAATGTGACGCTTTTCCAGTTCAGCTATGGGTAAATTTGCACTCATCATGATTGATGGAACCGTTTGCAGCCCTTTATTCCTTTGCAATTGATCATACAATTGGATACCCGTCATGCTCGGCAATTGATAGTCAAGAATGAAAAGAATTGGGGTGATCTCTTGTACTACTCGCAGAGCTTCATGACCACTATAGGCAATAACGGGTTGGTACGGTGTCTCATGTAAAAGAGTGAGCGCAATCACTTGCCCGATAGCATCATCATCCTCGACAATCAGGATGGTTTGTTTC
>CATPCK010000505.1 GCA_955652655.1 uncultured Ktedonobacteraceae bacterium
CTGGCGAACCTGCAAGAATGGATGGTCGAACACGAGTATGACTCCATCGCCACTATGAAAGGCAGCATGAGCCAGCGGTCGGTCGCTGAACCGGCGGCCTTTGAGCGAGCGAATTACATGAAAGCGCTCAATTCTTTCGACCGGTACTTGCCTGCTCAGGCCTTCTGAACGGTTGGCGACCCGCAAGCTGCTGGAGGGCTTCGGCATCGTGAAGGCCTACCGCTACTTTGTTGACTCAGGTCAATAAGTAGCATAGAGATACAGAGAGTAGCCGTGACTGAGGTGGTCAAGCAGGTGCTGGAGTGGGAGGGGTGGGGGCTGTCCCCATAGGCGCGGACTTAAGCCCCACCAGCCTCTGCTGGTTTGGGACATCGGCGTTGCACCAAGGCACGCTGTTCCGTCTCACGATGGCCTCGCTTGCGTTTGCGACTGCGCACGTAGCGTTGCAAAGCCGGCTGGCACTCCTGGATACGCCGATGGGACCAGGCCCCGCGCACCATGGTGCGCACCTGCTCGCAACAAAAGTGCGCCAGCGTCCAACTGCTGAGTATCCCTGCTCCCGCCTGCGGCTCCCCTGCGCCCTCTGCCGACTCACTCATGGCTGAGAGGTCGTCTGCCAGCGGCACATGCGCGCTCGTCAAGATCTCGCGCATCCACTGGGCTTCCTCCTCTTGTAGCCACCAGCCGATCAGATTCAACTGCATAACGCAACTGACTCGCTCCCACTCCTCAAGCCGCTTGAAGAACAGCTCAATGGTACTATCACAAATGACAAATTCTGCATGAGCCGGAAGGGGCACTTACATCTTTCATGGTGGCGACTCCCATTGCGTGCTCGCATGCCGGTGACGGACTCAATGGGGTATCCTTCTGATGTCAATGAAATGAACAGTTGGCATCAGGAGGCGACGCATGAAGAAACGGCAGTGGATCGTCCAGCGTCACGTCATCAAAACAGTTGAGGCCCAGCAACGATGGGATCACGCGTACCAGTATCTCGTCCAATGGAGTGCGGCTTCCCTGAGAGTATTAACGCCTGTGTATAATTGGGTCTGCCACCATTTCAATGAGGTGGCGAATCGCGATCTCGTGAAGCGCAGCGCGCACACCTTGCACCCGAATGGTTACCTGGTGATCGAGGAGTTCCATCGCTTTCAATCGCCCAAAGAAGTTGGAGAGCTGGGTGCGCTTTCCAATCTCTACTTCGCGGCCACGAGCGAGGCAGGAACCTGGTCCATGAAAGAGATTGCACAATAGCAGCGAGAGGCGGGTTTGCTCCCCCGTAAGCCAATTCGGTTACTCACCGCGCCTATAGCTCTGCGCCAAGGGGCAATAAAGCCGGACTCCAAATGAGCGTCACACGAATCGGTGAGTGTTGTTACGTGCGTTCTAGCATCATCGGCAAGCCATACCGAGGGTGCAGCGAAAACAACGCTTCTGGCTCGACCGTATGGCCAGGAACCAGGCGCAATTTGTAGCGTTGCGCGACAGTCGCCAGGATTAACTGCATCTCCATCAGCGCGAAGTTGTTGCCGAGTGTAGCTGTCGCTCCACGTCGGGATACTGGGAAAGCAAGTACCGTGTCCATGTGAGTGCTGTTGATACAGTTTCGTAACCTGCAATGAGCAGCGTTATTACTTCATCACGTACTTGCTGGTCATCCATCCCCTGTCCGGTCTCTTCATCGCGTGCCAACAAAAGCATCTGTTCATGTGATGCTGCTCTTCCCAGCTGAGCCCAACTACACATGTTCCTCATGTATCTTTTGCAGCGTCTCGAGTGCTTCGTCGACATGTCTCTTCGAGGTGAATTGCGAGAAGAAGATACGACGGACAATGCCTTGTCTGTCGATGATGTATGTCACGCGCCCCGGCAGTCCGAAAGCCGTGGGCACGCCGTAGCGCTTTCTGATTACGCCGTCCACATCACTCAACAGGATGAAAGGGAGTTGGTGTTCTTTGGCGAACTGTCGATGTGACTCCACCGGATCGGAGCTGACCCCGATTACTTCCGCTCCAGCGTCCTTGAAGACTTCATAGCTATCCCGAAAGGCACACGCCTCTTCAGTACAGAGTGAAGTGTTATTCTTCGGATAGAAATACAGCACGATATGTTTCTTACCGAGAAAATCCCCAAGGCTTACTGGTCCGCTTGATTGGTTAAGGAGCGTAAAGTCCGGGGTCAGGTCACCCACCTGCACCTTGCCTTTTGTTGGTCCTGCCTGGTCGTCATGCTTGCTCATAATGTATCCTCCTAGATGGCGGTGCTACTCGCTCCAACAAGAGATATACCTCATTGGGCGGTAGGAGTACATCGACAGAATCGTGTAATTCCATCGCTCAGTGTGTCGTAAACTCTCTAAACAGAATTACCTAACAGTTTCGATCGCGTGGTACAGCTACATTAAGATATTGTTGGCGAATTCAAAAACGAAGCTCGTTTTGAGCTAGAGTTCGCAGTATTCCGAGCGTGAAAACCGAATTCGCCAACAATATCATTAAGTGGTGAAACTGAAGCAGCGTGAGCGCCATCTCGACGTTGGCCTCGCAGGTCGTCACAGCCAGATGCAGCACGCCACGCCGTACTCGACGGTTACCGAGCGAGAAATACGACGGCTGCGCTGAGCACAAGCGCTGCCAGCGCTGAAGTTGCCAGCCCACCTAGCCTCGTCTTGCGCGGCTCGGCGCGCAGATGCAGAAGACCTTGTCGCCCCAGGGTGTAAGCCGCCAGCCCCGCAACGAAGAAGGCACCACCCGCCGGCCCGTGACCCAAGACCGCCACCAGCACCCCAAACCCAGGCTAAAGGCGAGTACCGACTCCAGCAACTGTGTGGGGATACGGCGCGCCCCCACGTGTTGATCGCAGGAGCATATGGGTTGTCTCATACGGAGTGCTCGGATTCAAGATAGCCTGTAGGGGATTGATACCCGTCACCTGTCCATGTGTGATCTGGAAACCGGTTGGCGTATTCATCCAGGAGTTCGCGCTGACGATAAACCACGCCGAAGCACCTCCACTGATCCAGAGGGGAAACGAGCAGAGCCAGTGCGCGCGAGGTGAGAGGCGCTCCCACCCATACAGGTAGAGACCCAGAAAGATCGCCTCTAAAAAGAAGGCGAAACCCTCCAGGGCAAAAGGCAAGCCGATGATCGAGCCGGAAAACTTGGTATAGGTCGGCCAGAGCAAGCCTATTTCAAACGAGAGAATAGTGCCGGAGACTGCGCCGATGGCGAAGAGCAGGGCAAAGGCTTTCGTCCAGCGGCGGGTGAGCGTCATCCAGCCACTATCTTTGCGCCAGAGGGCAAGTCCTTCGGCAATACACAGCAGCAGTGGCAGCCCAACTCCCAGAGAAGCAAAGATGATGTGGAAAGCGAGCGAGGTGCCCATCTGAGCCCGCGCAGCTAAGAGATCGGACATGTAGAATTCTCCTTTATGTACATGAGATTAGTGATATCCAACGTGGGAACGTATTTTCTTCAGAGCTACCGCTTCGAGCTGGCGCACACGCTCGCGCGATATACCCAGTTCTTTCCCGACTTCGAGCAATGTGCGGCACCGGCCATCGCCGATACCGTAGCGCAGGGTCATGACCGCACGTTCACGTGGAGGCAGCAAGGCCAGCGCTCGATGCAGTTCTTCTCCAAGAAGGTGCTGTGAAGCGGTTTCGGAGAGAGCTGGAGCCGCAATATCTTCAAGTGTGTCAGCGAGCGTGTAACGGGCTGCATCGTCTACAGGTGTATCAAGAGAAACTGGTTGCTCGACTATGCCGAGTAAATCGAGAACCTCGTCCAGGTCCAGATTACTAGCCTCAGCTATTTGTTCAGGCAGGGGATCAAGACCGTTCGCTTGTGAAAGCTGTGCTGCGACACGTCTTACTTTGCGTAAACGCGTTGCCACATGCTCGGGTAGGTGAATCAAGCGCAATTGCTCGCCAGCGGCACGGCTCACGGCCTGGCGAATCCACCAGGTGGCATAGGTACCAAAATGACAGCCGCGCCGGTAGTCAAATTTCTCTGCTGCGCGCATCAACCCCAGATTTCCCTCCTGGATGAGATCTATGAGAGGGACGCCGGTACTAATGTATCGACGCGCGATAGTAATGACCAGGCGCAAATTTGACTCGATCAGCTTGCGACGCGCCAGTTCATTTCCAGCGGCGATCTGCCGTGCTAGATCGATCTCCTCATCAGGTGTAAGGAGACCAAGTCCACGAATGTCACGCAGGTAGCTATAAAAAGAATCTTCAGAGCCTATAGCCTGCCGGGTGGTGGCTGCGCGAGTATGATGCGTGCGCGTGGGAAACTCCTTTGGTACGTTGGCCTCGCTGCTCACTACCACGTCATCCAGTTCGTCAAGTAACGAATCATGTGCCCTCTTTAACAGTAGCTCCATCTCAACGAGCGGTTTCGTAGTACGCTTCGAAGCGGTTTTGGTCAGCAGCGCATTCACATCTACTTCAACAATTGGTTCACTGGTGGGAAACACCGCTGTGGTAGCAAGTGTCGTCAATAACGTCTCATATACATCACCCATTGGATTGACTATTGCCATAATTCCACACTCCCTTCAGGAAACTTACCTTTTCCAGTGACTTTCAAGCTATTTCTGACCGGTTACTCCACTCTGCGTTCGTTTTTTTATCTGTTCTCCCGCTCGCAGCCAGAGAAACCAGTCCAAGCGCAAAGAGGCCAAATCCAGGGAGCCAGAGGGAAAGCGCGAAAGGGACCACAGTAGATGGAATGAGATGTATGGCCTGCAGATATTCGGTGACTCCCACCCCTACAACAAAGAACCCCGGTGTCAGTACTCCCGCATTTATGTAGCCGAGGCGAGCCATCCATGCAATGCCGAGCAGCCCCAGCCCAATGGCAAGAAGATGAGCGGTGAGGATCTGGCTGTCCGGTATATAGTGTCGAAACATGAGGAAGGTTACCACTCCCAGCGACGTTATCAACCAACCTGCTGAGAGAAAGCGTCTGGGGTTGAACGGTGCAACTCCCAGCATCCCAAGACCAAAGAGCAACACCCCTATGGAAAATGAATTAAACATGCCTAGCCAGGCAAGTGTAAGGAAGACGAATCCAAGCAGGAGCAATACATAGGCCTGCCGGTAATTATTGGAGTGAGCGCTAGCATGCATAGAAAACAGATGTTGCATAAGTATATCCCTTTTTCTTTTCAGAACTAGTTTAGAGCATTTTTTCTTAACAGTGGCGGTTCGTCCAGGATGGAGCCAGAACATACGCCGGTGCTCGCACGCCAATAAGAGATATACATCAAAGGGGACCAGGAATACATCGACAGAATCATGTAATTCCTGCCCTGTATTACACGGGAGCGCTCTAGACAGAATTACCTAGCCGTTGTCATCGTATGGCTTTTCC
>CATPCK010000506.1 GCA_955652655.1 uncultured Ktedonobacteraceae bacterium
AGAGATGATTGAAGTTTGCAAGCAACACGCTCTCATCGGTTCAGACCTCTGGAATTTGCCTGAAGATGAACGCAACGCGGTGATGGTCGCACAGCAGCGAGACCGTCCCTTAGAAGAAGTGCTTCACGAAGAAGAGCAGGTGTATGCTCAGTTGCTTGAAGCAGTACAGGCACTCACCGACGAGGATTTCAACGACCCCCACCGCTTTCGTTACATGTCCAAAGAATGGATTCCGTGGCAGATCATTGCTGGCTGTTCGTTCAGGCACTATAGTGAGCACATTCCATCGATACGTGCCTGGCTCCAGCAAAAGGCCTGATGAACTTAAACAGTGGATAAGCATAAGCGCTTAGAGATGAGTAACTCGAGACGTATATAGCATATGAATCCCTGTCAGTCCCAGGTACTGGCACGAAATGTTTTCCTACCAGGAAGGTTCATAATGTTACGTCTCGTTTTGCGCGGATTAAAAACTCCTCTTTCTCACAAAAGAATACAAGCAAATTTTCTAACCATCATGCTTTGCCTGTTCATCATCGCCAGTGTGCTGGCTGCCTGTGGTACAGCCCCTACAGGGCAAGCGGCAAGTCAGGTAACGCCGACGCCAACAGCCGTATCAACACTTGCTCCAACGCCAACGGCGACACATACGCCAAAGCCCACACCCACACCAACGGTGCAGCCAGCGCAACCAACCTCGCCTCCGGTGGTAGCGGCACAACCCATCCTTGACTTGCGACCATCGTCGATGAGTATAGTTGGGCATCTCGACTGTAATAAAGGGCAGGCTTTCGTCTGCTCCGCAAGAGTGCTCTCCAGATCGGACGCGCAAAGGCCGCTAAACTGGTTTGCATTCACCAACGTGTCAGCGCACGTTGCCTTCAGTCCAGCTGCTGGTTCGCTTGCCCCCGGACAAAGCGTACTGGTGAC
Organism: uncultured Ktedonobacteraceae bacterium; assembly: GCA_955652655.1. Taxonomy (GTDB): domain Bacteria; phylum Chloroflexota; class Ktedonobacteria; order Ktedonobacterales; family Ktedonobacteraceae; genus UBA11361. Next base: position 931 of record CATPCK010000506.1, read on the forward strand.
GATTACCGTGCCATTCAATGATAGTACGGCTGGTTTATTCTTTTTCCGCGGGCCAATCAATTCACATACAATCACATGGGCGTGCTAAGCAGAATGGCAGTTTGAGCTCCTGCCTGGGGAAATGGGACACCTGTATCCATTGTGAGCAATCATGTGTTTGACACCGTGAAACAACAGCGAGGTGCATCACCTTTTTCACACTGCTCCTGGACCGGTACTCCTACCAGCTCCGTAATCAGTGTTTCGGCAAGGTGGCAAACCTCAGGGTGACCAGGTACGGCAACCGCAAGTGGGCAGCTATATCCGCGGATACGATAGGTATGCTCATCAGACGCTTCTAGTTCTGCCATACCGCCCAGTTCATTGAGGACCTCGACGGCCCCTTCAAGTCGTGTAGGCAGATCGCCCGGTGGGATATTCCACTTCGTCGCTATACCGTGCCCTACCTTGCGCAACGCTATTTCCATCTCCTCGGGGGTCATTTGTTCAGACAAAACATCTAAAAGCCGGTGAAGGACAGGACCATACGCTTTCGGAAAAAGATACTCGGCTTCTGCCGTTAGTTCGTAAACATAAGATGGTTTACCACTACCGCGGCGCGCGCCTCGCTGTTGCACAATGCCATCTCGTTCAAGCGTCGCAAGATGTGCACGCACGGCGTTATCCGTGAGGGCAAGTTCCTGGGCCAATTCTTCTACCGTGCGACTACTACGCCGGAGTAGCGTCACAATTCTTCCCCGCGTGCTTTCTAAAAAACGTTGGTTCCAGTTCGCTAGTGGCATACATCTCCTCCATTTCTGCTTCTCAGTGTAACCTACACATAGATAATTTGTCAAGTAAGTCAAATAAATCATTGACTTTTGTCTTATTCTATGGTATAGAAATAGACAAAGCAGGATGACGCAGTTATCCATCGTCAAGGACCTGCTTCACTTATGTATCGTTCGTACATTATTGAAGTGCTTGTTGGCTCTAACGTGGCTGGATCAAATGTATAAGGATGATGCCAGGCCATTATTCGTTCATGAGGAGAGAGAAGACTATGTGTGATACCTGTGGTTGTCAAGGAAATGTCTCAACTGTCTCAAGTGAGAGTTCCGCGTCGCAAACGTCCCCTATCAGTTCTGTAGCCGAATTGGCTTCCATACGTCAGCCCTTTGCAGAGCGTTTCAGCGACGGCTTGCAACATGCAATTCAGGTGGTGATTGGTTCGCAGCGCAAGCCACCCAGGCGCATCAAAAGCTTGCTGAATGGGACAGTATTAGGCCATCCCCTACACCCGGCCATCACCGATGTGCCCATAGGTTCCTGGATGCTTGCTGCGATTTTCGATATCATCTGGCTTATTTCCCCGCTAAGTTATGCATGGGCAGCACGTGGAGCGCTGATAGCAGTGGCGGTGGGTATTGTGGGAGCGCTGGGAGCCGCCGTGACGGGTCTGACGGACTGGAGTGATACGTATGGTTCCGAGCGCAGCATTGGCCTGAATCATGCCATTTTTAACGTGACGGCGCTGGCCCTTTACGTCATCTCGCTCGTGCTGCGGTTCATCACGGCTGCGGGCGATAGCGTGATTGCCGCGATCATTGGTTTTGTTGGTCTCGCAGCCGTGCTCTATGCGGCCTATCTCGGCGGAGAAATGGTCTTCACAAAAGGGACGTCCGTCAATCACACTGCCTGGGAGGCAGGGAGCGACGACTACCAAGCTGTGCTGCCAGTCGAGGGTATTGAGGAAAACAAGCTGTATCGCGTTACTGCGGCCGGAGTGCCTGTTATCTTATTGCGGCAGGGGCTCCAGTTCTTTGCCATCTCGGCAACATGTTCTCATGCTGGTGGTCCATTGGATGAAGGGACGCTGCAAGGCGATATCGTTGAGTGCCCCTGGCATGGGTCGCGTTTCTGCATGCGTGATGGGCGCGTGCTCACCGGTCCTGCAACGGCGAAACAACCTCGTTATGACGTACGTGTGCGTAATGGCCATGTTGAGGTCAAACGCATCGGCGAACATTGATCGCTCGATGTTGCGCTGGGATGAGTGCTTGCAGTTCTCTCATCCCTTGTGCTGATCGTCTATTGCAACAACACGTGCGGATAGACACAGCAGCGATGGTAATAACGACTATAATGACAAGGGAGAAATACGGTTGTTTGATCGAGAGAGAGATGATCTGAAAATGCGTAGAGAAATTGATCTCCATCGCCGTTTCGTTTCGGATGAGCAGATGCTCCGGTTTGAGGGCTACGCGGCCGAAATCTTTGAGGCATGTGGTTTAGATCTTCGTACGCGAGCGACTGAGCACACGCCAAAACGCTTTATTCAAGCGCTGTTTGATGCTACAGATGGTTACGATGGCGATCCAAAGCTGCTCACGACATTTGACAACGAGTACCGGGATGAACCTCATAGCCGTCTCAGCCAGGTGATAGAGGGACCGATACCGTTCTCCGCGCTCTGTGAGCACCACGCACTACCTTTTCACGGGCGGGCCTACGTGGGATACGTCGCGGACGAGCAGATTATTGGTATTTCCAAGCTTACGCGTCTTGTGCGGATGTTTGCAAAACGCTTTACGATGCAAGAACGATTGGGACAGCAGATCGCAGATGCCTTCGATGCCATGCTTCAGCCGTATGGGGTAGCGGTCTATCTCGAGGCCCAACACCTCTGCAAGGTAATGCGAGGAGTGCGAGAGGCGAGCCCGCTGACACGGACATCGACCTGGCGTGGCGAATTTGAAAGCAATTCATCCTTGCGGGTCGAGTTCTTGCTCGCAACAGGAGCAGATCTGTAAGTAATCTCGCACGCTTAGACCGCACCGCAAGCGAGCATCGAGTTCTTATCAGTGTGCGGAGTATAGGGAGTACAAGTATGAATGTTTTGGCCCCGTTGGAGACACTCTTTACCGTGGAGCGCGGCAGTGACCTGCCGCTCCCACCTGACCTCTTGACCCTCTTCGGTCACCTTCAATTCCCGCCACGTCAAGGGCGGCCCTACGTCATTGGCAACTTTGTCACCACGCTTGACGGGGTCGTGACATTGAATGAACCGGGCCATGTGAGTGGCGGGGACATCAGCGGGTTCAACCGGCACGATCAAATGGTCATGGGACTGTTACGAGCCACTGCAGATGCTGTGATTGTTGGGGCCGGCACACTCCGCTCTGCTCCCAAACACCTCTGGACTGCCGAATACATCTATCCACCACTCTCGCACGCGTACCGGCAACTTCGGACGAGCCTGGGGAAGCCAGTACAACCATTGAACGTCATCGTGAGCGCACACGCGAATATCAACCTTGATCTGCCGGTGTTTCAGTCAGGCCAGGTTCCTGTAGTGATCGTTACAACTCCTGACGGGTTGCAGCGCATCCGCGAACAGCATCTCCCCCGGTCAGTTCAAGTCCTGCCAGTACGTACTATCCACAGTACTGATTCACTCGATGTCCGCGCTATACTGGAGGCGGTGAACCATGTCCAGCGCAGTGAGATGATCCTTGTCGAAGGTGGACCGCAGTTGATGGGCGACTTCTTTGCGGAGCAGTCCATTGATGAACTGTTCCTGACGCTTGCACCTCAGATTGCCGGCCGGGATGGGCATATCGACCGGCCCGGGCTCGTCTCCGGGAAACGTTTTGCGCCGGAACATCCGCTCTGGGGAACGCTTATCGGCGTCAAACGGGGCGGTAGCCACCTGTTCCTTCGCTATGCATTCGAAGCGGTTGCTTTTGCTTTCTAGGACGCGTGCCGGTTCTGGCGTATCCGCTCGAGTACCCAGGTGCGTATCAGTGTTGCCTTCTTCATTCCGCGTTCACGTGCTATAGCATCTAGCTCGTGATTGGTTTCCGGGTCAAACCTCACTTAGACATTTGCAGAAAGTCCACGGGGCGCACGCACGGTTACAGGTGTCGTCTCCTGCTTAAAGTCGGTAAAGTCGTGAGTATCCCAAAACTCGGCCTCTTCCTCATAGCTATGAAATGCGGGAATAGAGCCATGGGCTTCGGTGGGATATTCGGGTCCTTTGTAGTCTGTTCGCTCACTCATTTCTGGTTTCCTGCCTTCCATTCTCGATATGCGCGGCGCTCTTTTGTACTGGCTCTCCGGGAACTGACTGGATAGAAATTCCCTGCGCCTTTAGGGGCAAGTACCACGGCAAAGAGTTTACGTTAGCTCCAATAGGCTTCGGCCAGCATCCCTATTGACCACAAAGCGCTCCGCTGAAAAAGGCGCAAGCAATGCTGGTACATTTCCCGTCACCACCAGTTCAGCGATACTCTTGCCGGTTATTGCGCTGAGCGCGACGCCGATGCTGCCGTGACCAACGGCCAATGTGACATTCTGCCAACGGGTATCTTTGCCGAGAATGGGCAGGTTGTCGGGCGTCTTGGGACGCAGCCCTGCCCACATTTGATCTATAGCAGCCCCTGCCAGCTCCGGC
>CATPCK010000507.1 GCA_955652655.1 uncultured Ktedonobacteraceae bacterium
ATCTTACTTATTTTCTCTATCTTAGTAATAATCATTTGACGTCTCTTCCCAGGTCACTTGAGAATCTGAGCAATCTTATGTATCTAAATGTAACTGATAATGAATTGACGGCTCTGCCCGATTGGATTGGTAAACTGACAAAGCTTAAAGAGCTTAGACTATACAATAATCAGTTGACGACTCTCCCGGAGTCACTAGGCGATCTGACAAACCTTAAAGAATTGCATGTGATGAACAACAAGTTGATTTCTCTCCCGGAGTCGATAGGTAAGCTGGCAAGTCTCAAAGAGTTACGTTTGAATGATAACAAGTTGACGGCTCTGCCTGAGTCACTCGGTAATCTGATACGCCTTACGCACCTGGATTTGAGAAACAACAGGTTGACTGCTGTCCCGGAGTCACTCGGCAACCTGAGAAGCCTTGCTTATCTCGATTTGAGAGCCAACAAGTTGGTTTCTCTCCCGGCGCGTATCGGAGAGCTGACGAATCTTGAAAAATTAGATGTGCGATGGAACAAGTTATCTTCTCACCGTGAGTGGTTTCAACGACTTGAACAGCGTGGGTGTACTGTTTACAAGTAAACGAAAAGGAATCTGGCAGGGCTATAGCGCGACTCAGGATGGCCGCAGCAGGTATACGAATACTGCTATGATCAAAATGCCAATAGCAACCTCGAGGAAGATGGAACTGAAACGTAATCTTCGTTCCTTTTTTTTGATGAGTGTAAGAGAATCGTCGGTGAGATAGCCATCGGGATAGAATACTCTTAACGCAAAGACTATTGTAGTAAGAAGGAGACATAACGGCAGGGCGTATACAAGGGCGTTGAACACTGCTCCTGAAATAACTCTGCCAGCAAAAATTGCTCCTGAATAAAAACCTATCAACACACCTGCTATCGTGATATTCGTGGTCGCGGAGGCATCAAATTGTTTCACGACATCCGGCAGAGCCGCTGTTAATTCCTCCGACGCTAACCTACGCTGCTGAACCTGTGTTTGAAGTTGTGTTCCACAATGAGGGCAAGAATGCGCTCCTGGAGGAACAGGTCTATGGCAGTTGGGACAGTTGATGTTTGAAGCCATAATAATCACCTTTCTGAATATGTCACTAATAAAAACGTTTTGTTTTCTCTAACGAATTAGCTACTAACTTCAAACATTACATGTTTGAGAATAACATCGACTGTTTGATCCATGCTAACATGTGTACTATCGACATAGTAGGGCATCGGATGTCAGGGCGATCAGCACCATACCCAGGCAGAGCAGGGCTACTCCTGGCCAGCCAGCCCAGATGAGGGCAAATCCGGGTAGGACTGCTCCGAAGCTGCCACCAAAGTAATTGAGCGAAAGGTACATGGAGGCCGCCGTTCCCTTCGCCCTCTCGGCCTGTTCACCCAGGTAAAGATTTACCGCGGGAACTGTGGAGAACATTCCTAATGCGAGCAGAGCCAGGCCGAATAGCACGACTGGTAATAGAGGAATGAGCGTGATGAGGAGGCCGATGGCTGACAGTCCCATGCTGAAGGCGATAGCACGCCTGGCGCCAATGCGTCCAGCTATGCTGCCAGCAAAAGGAGAGAAGATGCCAGTTAACCAGAGCAGGTACACCAGGCCCAGCGCTATGGTCGGGAGTTTGAAATTCGGGCCGGTCAGATAGTAGGGAAGGTAAGTGAATGTGCCAATAAAACCAAAGAAGAGCGTGAAGCCGATGATAAATGCGCCGACAAGGCGCCGGTTGCGCAAGTGTAACAGCATATCTTGTAAAGTCTGGCGAAAGAATGTACCACGCTGAAGCGGCGTGTTTATTTCCCCGCGCTGCTTGATGGCTGTCTCAGGTAAAAACTTCCACATGACAAGGGCCGCGATCAGTGTCGGCAAGGCGAATGCGTCCAGGGCGATGCGCCAATTAAAGAAGCCTGTTAAGGCCGCGCTGCCGACACGGGCGAAGAGGCCGCCTAATGTCAGGCCACAGACGTAGATACCCATAGCAAGGCCCCGCCCTTTTCCCTCGAACTCTTCATTGACATATGGAATAGCGACGCTAGTCAGCCCGGGCATGAGAAACCCTTGCAGTGTGCGCAATATGACTAACGTGGTAAAACCTGGCGCGAAACCACAGAGTAGCGTCGGTATGACGACCAGAAAACTGGAGCCTACCATGACCTTTTTGCGACCAATGCGATCGGAGAGTGGACCATATACCAGCGAGCCAAAGGCAACCGCCAGCACAAGCAAAGAGACAGTGAGTCCCGCTGAGGGCGCACTGATATGAAAATCGAGGCTGAGAACAGGGAGGATGGCCTGCGTCGTATACATATTCGCGAAAATGAAAGCGGGTGCCAGGAAAAGCGTGACCAGTGCCCCCATGCCTGGTCGCTTGCGGGAGGTCTCGTATATTGACATTGAACTTGTCATAACGAACTTTCTACTTGTTGGTAGGATAGTGAAACTTTGAATGATAATTATGTTGCCAGGCTCTTGACCTGGCGAATTGTTGCGATGCGCTGCTCGGCCAGGACATCGGCGGCGCGATAGGTTGGAATACCCTGTTCTTTGGAGATAGCGATGACGTTGCCCATGGTTCTGTAAATATGAGACACCGTCTCTATTGACCGCTGACGGTTGAAACCGCCGGGTTGAAGACTATCC
>CATPCK010000508.1 GCA_955652655.1 uncultured Ktedonobacteraceae bacterium
ATATCAGGGCAATAAGTTCACTTGGCGGGCGAAAGAGGCGGAGAAGAACATGATTACACAGATAGAAATAGACGGCTTCAAATCCTTCAAGGACTTCAAAGTAGAACTGGCTCCTTTTCAAGTAATTGTTGGCCCTAATGGATCTGGTAAAAGCAATCTTTTCGATGCTTTGCATTTATTGTCGCGGCTGGCAGATGTTGATCTACGTACAGCTTTTCAAGAATTACGTGGTGATGCTGATGAATTGTTTACAACTTTACCTAATGGCCAGCATGTTGATCAGATACGAATGGCTGTTGAGATGCTTGTTGACCGGAATGTGCAGGATGATCTGGGACAGAAAGCTGAGCTGCAATATACTCGCTTACGTTACGAACTTGAAGTAACTTCCAAAACTGATGAGTTTGGCCTTGAACGACTATATATTAGACATGAGTCCTTGAATGCAATCCCACGAGAACAAGATAGCTGGTACAAAAAACATGGGCTGCTTTCTCAAAACAATCGGTTACCGTCTATTGACGAACAAGCTACATTTATCTCTACAGAGCTGACCACTACTGCTATTCTCAGATCCTCGGATGGTCTAGAAGAAGAAGCTAAGAATCTTATGATTCATCTATATCGTGAAGGAGAAAAGACAAAAAGATTATTCTCAACAGAAGTGGTCCAGCGTACAGTATTAAGTAGTGTAAATATTATTGAGTTTCCTCACGCATTCGCTACCCGTGAAGAAATGCGTTCTTGGAGATTCTTACATCTAAGCCACCAAGCACTGCACCAGCCTAGTCTAATCGGTGCCCCATCTTTACTTTCAAGCGATGGAAGCAATTTACCTACAGTGCTTGCTCGTATGCAAGCAGAAGATGAATTTGCGCTAGCAGACGTGTCTCGTGATATGGCAAACCTGGTACCCGGCATTCTCAAAATTAGGGTGGAGAAAAATCAAGCACGCAATGAGTATGAGATCTGGGCTAATACCTCGGATCAGCGGTCCTTTTCATCTCAGGTACTCTCCGATGGAACACTTCGCCTGCTCGCCTTGGCGACGATGAAAAATGATTCTCAATTCCATGGTGTCCTTTGTTTAGAGGAACCAGAAAACGGCATAGAGCCTTTGCACCTTAAAAACATGGCACGTATCATGCTTGAGATGGCTACCGATTTTAAAGATCCACAGCAAGAAGACGAACCATTAAGGCAGATACTCATTACCACACACTCTCCTGCATTTATTAGTTTACCAGAGGTGATAGATTCGCTTCTTTTGGCTGTTACACCAACGCGAGTAGGTGACTCAACTTTTCCGTCTTTGCGGATTACCAGAATGATACCGGTTCTTACACTTGGTAATGAAGAGCAACTTGAAACGGATAGCGAGAGAGACAACGCTGGAGAAGTTTATACGATCGATATGGTACGAAAATACCTCAGTAGCAATAATCTCGACAATGCAGAAGATCAATTAAAAAAAGCCCGTGCTATTCTTCTCAAGAAAGATAGGGCATCGTGAGTACATTGTCATTAGCCTTATATTGTGAAGGTTCTACTGATCAGCACTTCCTACCGATTGTCATTCAAAGGACTGCTGAAGATGTTTTAGATCAGCATGCAAAGCATATCTACATGCGAAGCCACGGAAGTTGTTCGTTCCTAGAGGGCGACTCCTACGGAGTTGGTGGGGGATTTTTCACTCGCTGGGTCTCAAAGGGAGGCGATGGGGTTGACCGGAGCGCCTACGGCGCGGGAGAAGGGGATAGGACCGGTGCAGATGAATGCTTCATATACTTTGTCCCTAGCACAGTGGTCGGCCCACTCGTCGAGCAGGAAATTCTCTCCTATCATGAGGCCTGTTTTTGTCAGGGTAAAATGCTTCTGAGGCTGAACGGTCATGCTTGATTTGAGAACGTAGTTATACACCGTGGGTAGCCTTGACTTTTATTCGAACGAGCATTGCTGTTAGTGACTCTCCAGGCGGGTAAGCCACGGATGGCCGGGATGTACGAGGGCAAGAGCCTGAGTCAACCATTGATGGCTCTCGGGATCAAGATAGGGGAGCGTTCTGGCAAGGTCCGCCTCATCCTTGGGACGTGGCTGTTTGGCCTTGTATAGTAACTGAATTTCGGGAGCGAGATAGGGAATACCATCATCAGTTCTACGTCCGATGGTAGCGAGGGGGAGGAGTATCTTCAATCCATTCACTCCAGGAACGGTTTCTCACGAGAACGCATGGGTGAGCAGGCGGCAAACGCCTTTGATGATACAGTCAGAAAAGTGATTGCGCCTTTTCTGCGAGGTGAGTTACTCACGTTGTCTGTTTTTTGCTCTGTTGTGTGGGGAACTCCTCAAGGGGTGTAGCCTGCTCAAGCACTAAAGCGGTGCAAGGTCAATCCGCAATTATCCAAAACTAGGTAGCTTCTGCTCGAAAGGATTGCCATTGTCTGGTGGGCGATCCACAACGGCCACCGTACAACGCGAAATACAGATCAACTTATCGTTTTCATCGCTGATCTTGATCTCCCAAACGTGGGTAGTGCGGCCCCGGTGAATAGGTGTCGCGACGCCAGTAAGCTGGCCATCGCGTTTAGGCCTGAGGTGATTGGCGTTGATCTCCAGGCCAAAGGCCATCTGGCGGTTTGCATCGATGTTCAAGACAGTGCCGAGCGAGGCTAGCGATTCTGCCAGCACGACCGAAATCCCGCCGTGTAAATAACCCACCTGCTGGCGGTGATGAGGGCCAATTGGCATAGTGGCAACCACTTTATCCTTTTCGGCTGAGACCAGCTTGATATCCAGTATCTCCCACACTGAACCCTCGCGAGTGGAATTTATCAGTTCAACAATTTTTTCGCTAGAAATATCCACAAATGTATCCCTTTCTTTACAATAGCTCACGAGACTTCTTTCTCTATGCTCCTGTCTAAAGGAGCTATACGAGTAAAGACGAAAAATCCGCCATAGAACATCACCAGCCACATAAGAACGTCAAGCGGCCCGGCCAGAATACTATCAAAGTTGGTATAGCTCGATTGGGTTACGATAGACCCTACAATGTCGGTGGTCGCCCTGAAAAGAGGGATGCCGACGAGCAAGAGCAGCGCGAACCAGTGACCGCGCCCATGCCAGAAACGCCAGATGAGCAGGTAGGCGATGCTCCCGTAGACCAGTATGGGTGTAATATAGAAGGGCAGCGGTAAGTGCAAAATCAGCCCATTGAGGGTATAATGCCACCAGTGAGCATAATAGGCAATGAGATCAAAAAGCATATTGATGACGCCCATTATCAGGCCCCCTAGCAGCGAAGCCAGCAGAGCCAACCGTGTTGGACGAATGAAGAGCAGTGCCGCCAGGTAAACAACAAAAATAAATGGGATTACTAACGTGGCATAAGCCTGTATTTCCATAGTGTAAGGAAAACTCCTTGGGAGAACTGTTGGGTTTGTGTTTTTCTGTTATGTAGCGTAGTGTGTTTCTGCAAATTCGTCAAGAGGAGAAGGGAGAAAAGTAGCTCATCTTATGAATATTCTACCGCTTCGTGTCGCGCTTGCCCAGGTCAATGTTACGGTGGGCGACCTGGAAGGCAATACTCACAAAATACTGACATCCATGCAACAAGCTTACGCGGCTGGAGCGCATATTGTGTGCCTCCCTGAACTCGCTTTGACAGGCTATCCCCCTGAAGACCTGCTCCTCAAACCGGGATTTGTCGCTGACAACCTGCATCAACTGCATCAGCTGGTCTCTGAAAGCCATCATATGCCAGAATTGACCGCTGTGGTGGGCTTCGTGGACCGCGACCATGATATCTACAATGCGGCAGCGATCATCAACTCCGGTAAGTTGCTGGGGGTATACCACAAGCACTACCTGCCCAACTATGGTGTTTTTGATGAGAACCGCTATTTTCAGGCTGGTCGTAAGGCGCCAATTTTTTTCATTAACGATGTTCACGTGGGAGTCAATATCTGCGAAGACGTCTGGTATCCTACCGGGCCTATGACGATGCAGGCCCACGCGGGGGCAGAAGTCATCTTGAACATCAATGGCTCACCCTATTACGCGGGCAAGGGAACCTTTCGTCAAGAGATGCTGGCAACGCGTGCCGCCGACAACGGCGCCATCGTCGTCTATCTGAATATGGTCGGCGGGCAGGATGAACTGGTCTTTGATGGTGGCAGCATGGTCTTTAACGAACAGGGAACGTTGATTGCACGCGCGAAAGAGTTTGAGGAGGATATGCTGATCGTCGATCTGGATACCGCCTCCGTCTTCCGCTCGCGTCTCCATGATCCTCGTCGCCGCCAGGAGCATTTGCATGTGACTTCCGATGAGGTACCAATCATTGCTGTCCCCGCCAGGGATTACCCCTCACGAACAGAGCATAGTCAGACAGTCCTGGATGCACCCCAGCGTATAGAGCCCAAAATGGATTACCTCCAGGAGATCTATGCCGCTCTTGTCCTGGGAACCGGCGACTATGTGCGCAAAACAGGTTTCAAGAGGGCGATTATCGGTCTTTCAGGAGGTATTGATTCCTCACTGACGGCGGTAATCGCCGTTGATGCGCTCGGCGCTGAAAATGTGCTCGGCATTTCGATGCCCTCGGGCTATTCCTCGGAAGGCAGTAAAACCGACGCCCAGCAGCTCGCGGAGAATCTTGGCATACAATACATGACCATCCCCATCGAGGAAACCTTCCGCACCTCGCTAAAGATGCTGGAACCCGCCCTTGGTGAGGGCGATCCAGGATTGGCCGCCGAGAACCTGCAGGCTCGTATTCGTGGCAACATCTTGATGACCATCTCCAACAAGCTTGGCCCAATCGTACTCACAACCGGCAACAAGTCCGAGATGGCGACCGGCTACAGCACACTCTACGGGGATATGGCCGGCGGTTTCGCTGTCTTAAAAGATGTCTTAAAGACTCTCGTCTTTGACCTGTGTCGCTATCGTAACGGCTTGAGCAGCGAGCC
>CATPCK010000509.1 GCA_955652655.1 uncultured Ktedonobacteraceae bacterium
GGCTAGCTCGATCGCTTTTTTTGCACGGGGAGTGAGGCCGATCTCGCCTTGAACGATATGATCTCCGCGACCGATAATAAATTCAACAGCCTGACGCACATCGCTCAATTGGACACCCAGGTTAGTCAATACTTTGGCGGCAACTCCTTCACCTTCACGTTCGAGACCAAGTAAGAGATGTTCTGTGCCGATATAATTGTGTTGGAAGCGCTGAGCCTCTTCCTGGGCAAGGGTCAAAACCTTGCGGGCACGTTCTGTAAACTTATTAAACCTTTCTCTGTTACTCACTGTGTATTACCTTTCTTTTAAGGATACAGGGTGGAAATGCTGCTTTTAGTGCTGGATTAACAGAACATGTTTCGTTTATTACGATGCGGGGTGAAAGGTTGCGATGAAAGCGCTTTAGCTGGTAGACGATGCGCGCTACATGTACATTTTAAGATGACCGGTAGATCAGAGTGGTTGACATTACCAGCATAGCACGTCAGTCGATGGGTTGGCAATAGTCTTTAACAAGGCGACTTGACAGAAGCACAGTAGAGATAAGAGAATATAGTGACGCTTATGAGATGATGTAGATGTTGGTATTACGTGTGCAAGCCCCTGTACCATTCCTCGTTCGACTGAAGATAGGCCTGAGAGATGTAACGAGCGAAAAGCGTTGTAACCTAAGCAGAAGCGTAATCGTTTTAAAACAAAGAGAAGAAAACAGCAGAAGATCACCACACATATGCAACAATACAATATAAACACTCCTACACATAGCCCTCTGCCATCAACGGTTGGTATTCCTCGTGAGCTTGAATCTACAGGTGTACCTATTGACATGCAGGAAGCTGCACGCGCGGCAGAGCGAGCACGTTTACGACAAGGCATTATGCATGTACGAATTCGCCACTTTTACTGCACCCTGGAGGAGATGTTCGATCCCTCTTTACAAGGGCAGAGTTTTGTGGTGGGAACCGGTACAGGACGTCCAAATGAACCGGGGCGAGTGATCGACGTTTCACCTGCCGCGATGCGCCTGGGCGTAAGCCCGGGAATGCCCCTGCGCCGTGCTCATCGTATCACGCAGCGTACCCGCTTTCTACCGGCCTCGTATGATCGCTATCAGCCAGTCCTGCAGAAACTGCGCGAGCGCTACCGCTCCTATTCTCGTATAATTGAGTCGATACCTATTGCTGACACCTTTATTGATTTACGCGGCTGTGAAATTCCCTTTGACTCACCTGTTGCGCTGGCAGAACGGCTCTGCGCGGAGATCGCGGAGATGGGATTGACCGCGCTCATCGGTATCGCCAACGGAAAGGCTATTGCTGAACTGGCCGCGCTGATGAGCCGCAAAGATGGGCGCCAGGGTGTGCTGTATATTCCCGCTGGGCGCGAGGCTTCGTTTGTGCAAACACTGCCTCTTTCGATGCTTTTACAGCTCCGGGCAGCGGGAACCGGTATTCCCAGCGCGTTACCAGACCTGGGAGAACAGGAGGAGAATCCTGGTTCTCGCCCGCCTGAAGTAGAGGGGAAGAGCGAGCAGGTCGATTCGGTAGCAGTCGCTGAGCTGGTGGCACACCTGCGAGATTTCGGTATAACCTCCTTTGCCCAGGTTGCAATGCTGTCGGATGAAGGATTGCGCCGCCGCCTGGGCCGTCTCGGCTCGTGGGTGTATCAGGTTGCCTGTGGTGAAGATAGCAGCCTGGTTGTGCCGGATGCGCCGCCAATGAGCCAGAATGCACGCGTGCGCTTTCATACGCCATCAGATGCCGATGAAACCTGTGCCGCTATTCGCAAACTTGCCAATTACCTTGGAGAACGCCTGCGGGAGCAGCGGCTGAAAGGACAGACTATTGCCTTGATGCTCTGGCCCCATCGTATTATGCGCCATGATACACGCAGGCTTTTTATGAATGAAGAAGGCGAGGAGGTAGCGGTCACTGCCGCCGAGGAGACTATCGGAGGCCAGATGTTGCTTTCTCGCCATACAGATGATGCTGATGTAATCGCTAATCACGCTTTGATGCTCTTCGCACACTATCACCGTCCCGCCAATCGCTACTTGCAGGTACAATTGCGTATTGGCGACATTGTAGCGGTAACGCAGGCTTACTATCCGCCGCCCGCGCGTACCAGGGGAAGGCCAACCCGTAAGTTGTAGTGGGCTTTACTTGCTGTGGTTCGTTACAATTAATGTGAAGGAGTACATTGATGTAACGTGTCACTCAACAAAAACGTACTAGTACTAGGCGATTGCTCTGATTCTATCAGGAATAATAAAAAATGAAGCCGGCATGGGGGTGTAATATTCTTCTTCTCTTATTATGCGTACCGGCTGGGGGCAGATTATGTCCGATACGTTAACAAATAGTGGCCCTTTAGAGACTGGTACAACTCCAGTCGAAGAAAACTCAGAGAATAACAAGACGTCTCATAGCAATACACCTGCCCCAGAACAACCGGACGTTTCAACGCAGGCGGATCAGTTCGTTGCTGAGGAGGTGACGACTACAGGAGCGGCCCACAGTTCACCATCGATGGAGGACGGCGCAAGTGCTGATGAGGAAGAGGATACTCAGCGTTTAAGAGCGGTGAAGGGAGGAGCTGAGGATGGCGCGAAGAGCGAAGAGGAAGATCAGAACTCAACCACGGCGGAGATAGGCGACGAGGAGGACGCTGAAAACGGTGCAAAAGTTGACAGAGAAGTGCCGGAGACGGCAACACCTGTTGATGCAACACCTCCTGAAGTTGGGAATGCAGCGGGTACGTTCAGCAATGGGAGTGCCCAGGCGCTGGTTGCTCCGTCACTTGTTGCTCGTCTGCGGAGCAATAAGCGCATGCTCTGGATTACCCTACCTCTTTTAGTATTGGTGTTAGCAGGTATCATAGTTCCTGCGGCAATGGCCATTGGCTATGGGGTGGGCGCCTATACTACTTATACCACCTTGCGCGGCGAGGCCAATGATGGTCTTCAGCACTTGCTCAACGTCAAGACCGTTTTTA
>CATPCK010000510.1 GCA_955652655.1 uncultured Ktedonobacteraceae bacterium
CGGTGAGCTTTCCATAGAGTTTATCTGGCTGTCGATAAAGAATAGCATCTGTGATGATGTTGCCCAGCGACTGTCCACCACGATACTCCTCAACCAACAGGCTGTTCAACCAGCCATTGCAGCCGAGGGGGCGTACGACGTCGTGCGGATATCCGACCAGTCCATAACTACGCATAAGGTGCAGATTATGAAATTCTTGCTCCATGCGCTGATATTTCTCTGGTATATGGGAACCACTATGGCCATTCCCTGCAAAAAACTTTCCTACCACCTGCACATTACTATGTTTCTCTTCATACAGGTACACCTCATTGCTTCCGCCCATACGAAAGACGCGAAATCCAGCATGGCGATTATCCAGCCCTATCTGCGGTAATATATCATACTGCAAGTAGTGATGCAGTGGGTCATGGTTGGGTAAATGCCCAATGTACTGCTTTGACATGCTGATTGACTCCAACAGCTACCCTTTTTAGGAGGAAGTGAGCGTGTTATGAGGACATTAACTGAGGATTAACGAATAGTTAAATCTTATCCCATATGATAGGTGAGAAGAGTGGAAGATGTCAAGTTTGTCTTCAACACTCTGATATAATATACATGGTTACTTTTCCAAGCAAAAATTACCTATTTTTTAAGGAGATCGAGACCATATGGCAGTAGTACGCACATCAAACGTTGATCTGAAGGTAAATGGGGATGGGGCCTATGCTTACGTGGCACAGCCCGATGATAACGCGAAACATCCTGGAGTAGTGCTGATTCAGGAATGGTGGGGTATCGAGCCGCACATTCGTGACCTGGCGCAGAAGTTGGCCGCGGAGGGTTTTGTTGTTGCTGTTCCCGATCTGTTTCACGGCAAGATCGTGACCGAACCCGACGAGGCTCAGAAGATGGTCATGATGATCGCGGGAAACATTGACAAGGCGGCGAGGGAGATTATCGGAGCCCTGGAGACGGTGAAGGCGATGCCGAATGTCGAACCCAAAAAGCTGGGCCTGATAGGTTTCTGTGTCGGTGGCTTGATGACCTTTGTTGTCGCATCTCGTTACCCTGACCTGGGAGCCGTGGTGCCATTCTACCCAGGTGGCTATGACCCAAAACCTGAAGATGTGGCAAAGGTCAATGCGCCCGTGCTGGCTTTCTATGGCCGAAGGGATGAGAGTATCCCGATGGAGCAGGTGGATAAGATTGAAAAGATGTATAAGGCTGCAGGCAAGGATTACACTGCCAAAGTGTATGATGCGGGTCACGCGTTCATCAATCCTGATCACGGCATGGGCAATGAGCAGGCGGCGGCAGAGGCATGGCCGCTGGCCGTCAACTTCTTGAAGGAGAAGCTGAAGTAGGTTATTCAAGCTCATACAGAAGGAATGGAGTTCCGAGAGATGTTGCCTCTCGGAACTCCATTCCTTTTATGAGCTTGAACTTTTTTAGAGCTTTTTGTGAGTAACGACGTATATATTTTCAGCATGTTACAATTATGATAAAGCACAGCAAGAGAGAAATTATAGTGAGCCATCTAAGGAGTTTAAGATGGAGAATCAGCAGTTTGAGAACCAGGAATGGCAGACTCCGCAGCAACACTATGGCAATACTGACCCAAGAGAACAACAAGGGCCGCAGGGACAGCAGGGGTATTATCCGCAGTCAATGTATGTTGATCCACGCGAAAAAATTCAACCGGCGCCAAGACGGCGCCGGCCGTGGTTATGGGTTGTTGCCGCAATTGTGATTATCGCATTACTCGCCGGTGGGATACAGTCAGGGCTGAGGAATGTCGTCAACACAAGTAGCGAGACACATACATACTCAGTAAGTACACTGCCGACGCTGGTGTTAAACGATAATACTGGCACGGTTACTATTCATACGGGCGGCACCGGTAGCCAGGTCACTATCCAGGCAACAAAACATTTTCAGTCGTTCGGCTCTGCTCCCGCTGTCCAGTACAGCCAGAGTGGTGACACAATCAACGCGACCGTCAAGAACCAGAATGATAGCTTCCTGTCTTTCGGTAGCGATAACGTCGATTTCAACGTCACCATCCCCGCCAATGCCAACCTGGATGTCCACACCGATACAGGTACGATTAATGTTACCGGGGTGAGTGGAACCATGGCGCTGACCACCGACACAGGGTCGATTACCGCGAACGAGGATACGCTGAGCGGGCCATCGACACTGAAGAGCGATACGGGCTCCGTCACCTTTGCCGGCTCCATCGGCACCAGTGGAAGTTACCAGTTTTTAACTGATACCGGTTCGGTCAATGCCACGTTGGCGGCTAACGCATCCTTCCACGTGGATGCATCCACCGACACGGGCTCGATCAACAGTGATTTCACCGAGGTGAACGTGCAGAAACAAGATTTTACGGGCGGTACTGCTCATGGTGATGTTGGTAGTAATCCCAACGCAACGGTGACCCTGAAGACCAATACGGGTTCCATCAACTTGCACAAAGGGTAGGCGTAGGGGCGCGATCAATCGGGCCCCTACGCGAGCTTACAC
>CATPCK010000511.1 GCA_955652655.1 uncultured Ktedonobacteraceae bacterium
GCGCTAAGTTGTACGTTCCCATCTACTGAATTGCGCATCAGTATCGTGCTTAATTGCAACAGTACTGTGCTAAGTTCTTGCATAAGCCCGTCATGAAGTTCACGGCTCAAAGATAAACGTTCAGATTGAATATCTCTGGCTAATTCCTGGGAATAGCGGCGTAAAAGCATATCAAGCTTATGTTGAATACTCATCAGTTCGTACTTACTTTGTTCATAGCTTTTAGCGTAACGGCTAATACGCTCTACAAACAATGGCGTCGTGCAAGATATGATCGCAAACTCTAAAAGTAAAAGGAAAGGGCTACCAAGTATACATGCACATAATACCGCCAGGATTACACAAAAATCGGCTATGAAAAGCATAATAATGCCAATGAAGCGCGACTTACGCTTGCTAGCAAATATCAACCCTAGAAGAAGTGATATAACGATCGCTATTATACTCATAATGGTAATTATCCAATGAAGAAGGATAAAACTAAGGGGGGAAGGTAAAGATATAGTATTTAATCTCATACCTACTAAACCAAATACCAGAAGGAGAACGGCTTTGAGAATAACATAAATAGCAAGCAAACGAAAACGTGCAAGCCATACGAAGTCCGACGGACCGGCTTGCTTATTCCAAATTCGCGATAAGATGAAAAGCAACGTTTGAATATTGAGTAATGCTTTTTGCATACCACTCCACCCTTATGAGCATGCATGAGGTTGCGAAAACATGTGCGCAATAGTATTGGAGCATTACGCACGATTACCCTGGTCAATGGCTGACCGCAGAAGAACTACTTTGATCTTCATCTCTGCCACGCTATACTATAACCTATATATTTAGGAATGTCAATTCCTAAAGCGAATCAATAAGAGATTGAATTCGATGGTGAGACTCCTTCATCATAAATCACTTTCACTCGTGCAGATAGTGCATAGCGCTTACAACAATTAATTGATGTAAATGAGAGCAATAGATTGCGCCCAGATACTCTATCTAGGCGCAATTCGTTTCACGACTACAGTGGCCGCTCAACAGCCACTTTAGCATAGTTTGTGATTGCATTGACTACTCTATGCAATTGTTCAGTAGTGAGTTCTGGATACATCGGGAGAGATACGATATTCTCGGTTACAGCTTCCGTCACAGGTAGCATTCCACGCACAAAGCCGTAGGGTGCACATGCTGGTTGAAGATGAATAGGTATCGGGTAATGTATTCCCGTGGCTATTCCTTCCTGCGCTAAGATCTGGCGAAAAAGATCGCGTTCCCGCACCTGCACAACATAGACGTAGAAGACGTGTGTCGCCCATGGTCTGACGACAGGAACTGCCTCTACCAGGTTTTTGAGTTGTTCAGTATAAACTTGCGCGTGCAACTGCCGTGCAGTATTCCATTGATCCAGGTGGGAGAGCTTTACGTGCAGTACAGCAGCCTGAATTTCGTCCGGGCGAGCATTGACCCCAAGGATTTCATGATGGTAGCGCACTCGTGAGCCGTGATCACGCAACGTGCGTAACTTGTCAGCTAGTAGCTCATTGTTAGTGACGCAGATACCAGCCTCACCATAAGCGCCCAGATTTTTGCTGTAGTAGAGGCTAAAACAGCCGATGTCGCCGAAACTTCCCACACGCTTTCCCTTGTATGTAGCACCATGTGCCTGTGAAGCGTCTTCTATGACCAGTAGCCCGTGGGCCTGCGCAAACTCTAAGACAGGTTGCATTTCAACTGGATGACCATATAAATGGACAGGAATAATAGCGCGAGTGCGTGATGTTAGCGCACTACCGAGCTGTTGCCAGTCCATAGTATAAGTCTCTGGATCAATATCAACAAAGACGGGAGTGGCTCCCACCAGGGCTATTGCCTCAACGGTCGCGATAAAGGTATTTGCGACAGTAATCACTTCATCCCCATAGCCAATATCACACGCCCGCAATGCCAGTGCGAGCGCATCTGTGCCTGTAGCTATCCCCACTCCATAACGGCAATCGCAATAGGTCGCAAAATCGAGCTCGAATGCCTGGGTATATGGGCCAAGAAATAACTGCATGCTTTCAAGCGTTTCTTCGATAGCCGACATCACATCGTGCTTGATCGTCCTGTATTGAGCTTGTAAGTCTACGAGAGGTATCTGCATGTGAAACATAGCTCCTTAATACCAATTTGCTTCCAAAAACAGGTGTAAAACACACCCCAGGATAGTGTACAGGAAACGATCAAGAGTAGCAAGATCAAATGTACAAATTATCGATCGAATTTTGCCTACTACTGACTCTTCAGCACGGTTTCAGCAACGATTTAATGGACTTAAGATCAAAGGTTTATTATTTATTATGCCTGGTCCAACTGACCAGCGGTAGGCTCTGCTCAGCAGAACCAGGATTCGGTGAGGTGAGGCAAGACCCTGGGGCTACCATACTCTTGCACTGCCTCTTCCACGTTCATCTCTTTTCCTGTAGGGGCCAGCGCTATAGCTTTGATATGGAAGAATGTTTCGATAGGGCTGGATTTCGCACGTTCGGCTCTTTCTACTAATGTGGCAACCTGCTGATGCAGAACGTCCATGCGGCTATCAGGATGCTGCCAGCGGTACGTAAAAGCAGCAGAATCAAGTTCTCCTAACCATTGTGGGCTATCTGCTGTATCAAGCAATGCCGAGCC
>CATPCK010000512.1 GCA_955652655.1 uncultured Ktedonobacteraceae bacterium
CTCCCATACCGAGGGCGGTACCGGCCGTAATCGATAGCGTTGTCCTATGGTGGCAAGGATTAACTTTGCCTCCATCAACGCAAACATACTGCCTACACACGGGTGTGACCTACCAGGAAAAGGAAAGTAGGCGAAGGGTGGGCGACTGGCGTACCGTTCAGGTGAGAAACGCTCGGGATTGAAAACCTCGGGGTCCTCCCAGAAGTCTGGATGACGGTGTATACAGTACGGGCTTATAAAGATCATGCTGTTTGCTGGAATGTGATAGCCGCGAATTTCGTCATCGGCAATAGCTTTACGCCCGAACATCCAGGCCGGTGGATAAAGACGCAGTGCTTCCTCTAATATCATCTGTGTGTATGACAATTTGGCAACATGCTCAAAAGTGGGTAAATTCCCGCCAAGCACGTCATCCAATTCCGTGTGAAAGCGGCGCTCTACATCAGGATGCTGAGAAAGTAGATACCACGTCCATGTGAGTGCTGCCGCCATAGTTTCATGACCAGCCATCATCGTAGTCAATACTTCGTCATGCACTTGCTGCGAACTCAATCCCTGGCCCGTCTCCTCGTCACGCGCCATCAGTAACATTGAGAGCAGGTCTCCTTCGTCTTTATTCTGTTGGCGTCGCTCATCGATGATGGTATCCACTACCTCGCTGAGCGTACGAATGGCTGCGTGCAAGAGGCGGTTACGTGGAATAGGCACGTTGAGCGGTGGAAAAGGAGCATAAAAGTATTCTGTGTACAGCTTGTTGACCCTTAAAAATGCCCGCGCAAAATCGCTCACACCTTCCTCAAGGTCAAAGTTAAACAGGGCCTTTCCGATATTAAACAGGGTCAGGCGAAACATCTCTGTCGCAATATCAAGCGGCTGCTCGCCACCTTCGCGCTCTGTGCATTTCTGCCAGCGGTTGAGCATGGCAACCGTGTTCCTGGTCACTTGCGCGCCAATGGCCGCGATGCGTTTGCGATGGAAGGTTGGCTTTATGATGCGCCGCTGATGCAGCCAGGATTGTCCATCGTTCGTTATCAGCTCCTTACCCCAAAGCGGACTGAGCATATGGTAGATAAAGAAATCTTTGTTGTTGTAATTTTTATGGTTTCCCTGGAGAATATGCTTGATGGCATCCGGGTGATTGACGATAAGGGTTGGCCAGAAAACGAAGCGAATACGGACAATATCCCCATATTGGCGGTTGAGCTCTACAAAAAAACGTGGAGCATCGCGCTGCATTTCTGAGGCACTACCATGTTGAAAATGAACACGCGGACCCGCTGGTGTCATCTGTTGCTCACCCTCGGAAGTAGTATGCTCCCAATCTCTGGAATCCTGCTCGCCCGTTGATCTATGCATCCCAGGCCTCCAGGCGTCCTGTTAAAAACTCGGCGCGGCACGCGCGCCGCTGTATCTTGCCACTTGATGTTTTAGGAATACTGCCAGCTTTCACCAGCATCACTTTGTATGCTTGCAAATCATGCTCTTCCCATACTTTCCAACATATATCTTTGGCCAGCGTCTCTCTATCCAGCATTTTGCGCTTTGCGCTCGTGCTGTTTTGAGCTATCTGTCCTGTCACCTCTGCCCGTTGGTAGCCAGGCTCTATTTCAGCCAGTATCACCAGTTGTTCTCTGCCAGCCACATCGACTGATAATGCCGCGCAACAGCCGGGTCGGATCGCCGGATGGCATTGCTCGACGGTCAGTTCAATATCGTGTGGATAATGGTTGCGGCCACGCACAATGATCATATCTTTGATGCGGCCAGTAATGAACAGCACATTGTCCATCAAGAAGCCCAGGTCTCCGGTGCGCAGAAATGGACCATCACCCGTATCAGCCAGGTATGCCTGGAACGTTTGCTGGGATTCTTCAGGTTTGTTCCAGTATCCGTGAGCAACGCTTGGGCCTGCTATCCAGACCTCTCCAATCTGCTCGGCTGAACAACGGGTCAACGTTTCCGGATTCACAATCACAATCTTCTCTTCGGGCAGCATGCGATCATACCCCACCAATTTCCTGGAATCCACGTCCTCAGGATTAGTATCAGTCACCTGGTTCTTTTCCAGGGCCCAGCGCGTCACCGTTTTGACAACCGGCGGGGAAGACGTCCTGCCACTGGTGACCATCAGCGTTGCCTCGGCCAAACCATAGCAGGGGAAAAAGGCTTCTGGACGGACGCCGCAGGCTGCGAAGGTATACACGAAGCGCTTCATTGTTTCATCGCGAACCTGTTCAGCGCCATTGGCGATCAACGTCCAGCTGCTCAGGTCCAGTGTTGCTCTCTGCTCAGGGGTGATCTTGCGGACGCACAGTTCGTAGGCGAAGTTCGGAGCTACGCTAATAGTGGCTCTGGTTCGCGTTATGGCCTGTAGCCACCGGAAAGGACGATGCAAGAAGGCAAGTGGCGACATAAGTGTGGACGGAAATCCTTCATAAAGGGGAAACAATATGCTCCCGATAAGACCCATATCATGATACGGTGGTAGCCAGCTTACCATATGGCTTTCGGGCGTTTGTTCACAATGATGGTGCATCAATAACAGATTATGCAGCAGGTTCCCGTGAGTAATCATTACTCCCTTTGGCGTCGCTGTGGAACCAGAAGTATACTGGAGAAATGCGAGACTATGGCGGCCTATTTCGGGTTTCTGCCACTTATCAGCAAGGTAGCCTGGAATCGTGTTGGTCGTCACCCAGGCAAGGCTTTCCAATTCAGGAATATGGGCAAAACAGCGCAGCAAATCCGGGAGAGCCTCCGCGGTGGTAAGTATCATCTTTGCCTCTGTATCGGCCACTATAGCCTGGATGCGAGGCATTGCCCTGGCGGAGCGGGGTGGGTACGCGGGAACGGCGATGGCTCCGGCGTATAAGCAACCGAAAAAGGCGGCGATATATTGCAGACCTGGTGGGTGGAGCAACAGTACTGGCTTACCAGCAGCGCCTCTGGATTGAAGCAGGGTAGCGATAGCCCTGGCCCGCTGGTCCAAGTCTCCGTAGGTCATCAGGCGAGCCTCTTCGCTTTCTCCCTGTCGTAAGAAGGTGTAGGCATGCCGGTTGGCCTGGAGAAGTGCTCTATAGCATAACAGATCGACTAACGTAGAGGTATCAACAGTTTTAGCAGAAATACTGTTATTCATGTATGCAACTCCTGGTAGCAACGTTATAGTGAACCCATTTGTTTGTACTCTATCACTGACTGTTAGTCACTTTGTTACCATTGAGACGACGCCGTCCTCAATTTTTATTGCTGTTGTCTAGATCAAAGAGATTATACAGTTTTTCCCTCCGGGCTACTTCAAGCGTACTGGGAGAGCGTTCCCAAATCGTTACGATCGACGTTACGAACGAACATTTCGCAGACATTTCGTAACTACTCTTTATTCCTCGCGGTCAGTATCATACCCCGGCTAATGCCAACAACCCATCTGAGAAGCCTCCACGCCAGCTGATATACTCGTGGCCACCACCAAGCTCAGCATAATGTACAGGGTATCCTTTGGCCAGTAAGACATCGTAGAGGTGTCGGTTGACTATCAGTAAGTCATAACCTGGAATGCGTTCAAGCCGTCCCACGTCGATATAAAAGCGGAGAGGTTGCCTGGGACTGACCGCAAACTGCCGCGTCAACCATTGCCGCGCTATTTTTTCCTCAGCATCCCAATCCCACCAGAACGATCCCGATTGGGTAAGCACATTGCCAAATATCTCAGGAGCACGCAGCCCGGCATAGGCAGCAGCCAGGCCGCCGGCACTCGACCCGCCCACGATAGTTTTCATTGGGTCAGCAGTGATATGGTAGTGCCTGCCAATCCAAGGAATAAGTTCCTGGACCAGGAAATCGACGAAAAGTGGATGGCACATCAGTTCATGGTTGCGCGACTCTGGAGGTGAATCGAGCATCACGGTAACCAGTGGTGGCAGAAGACCCTCAGCAAGCAGGTTATCTAAAATCGTAGGAGTAGGAATAAGCTCAAGGTAGGCCGACCCATCAAACAGAAGGAGGAGCCCATATGGCCCGGCGCTCGTTTCGTACCCAGGGGGAGTATAGACCCAGGCCCGGCGACTGTTCCTCAAAATATGACTGCGGAGATGATGCCGCTTCAACTCCCCCTTTGGCACACCCGCACGCGGCATAATCCAGGGCTGGAGAGGGGCAGCAGGCAGTTCAAGTGCCGACATGTGTATATCACTACTCCAGGGATCTTCCTGATTCCTGGGAAAAAGAAACGTCCTGGGGTTGAGCGGGTCACGCCGGCAGGCGGCCAACCGTTCCTCCATGTTGTCGATGCTCCACGGGAGGAGCGTATCATTTGGGGAGAAGCGATAGATGGCACGAGTATCAGAGCGCATTTTGTAGGTTTTATACCAGAGGTCTGTGTTCAACATGCGGCTCATCTGGTTCTCGGAAATGTTCCAGCCGACCAGCGCCCCTGCGACGATAATATTATGTATCTCTTCAGTCGCTTGCCAGAGAAAGGTTACCAGGACATGGGTGTCATCACCGGGGATGGTTTCGATAAGAGGAGTTCCTTGCGCTGTGATCTCTCGCCAGAAGGTGAAGAGAGCAGTGGTGTTGCCATATAGCAACTCTTCTTGTAAAGCAGCCAGGCGCGGACTCACAAGAGTTGCTTGAGATATCATGAAAATCCTTTCTTGAATTCGTATTATTCTTATAGTCATCTACACGGGGGGGCTGGATCAGCCACTCGCGTGTCAATCGATTTGTGTGATGTACTGTATCATACGCTACTTTGTTCAGCAAACTCCAGGGCAATCAACAGAGGACGTGTGCGCGTAGGATTGTTGCATGGCGATGCTTCGCTTGTCCTGGTTCTCACCGCGCAACAATCCTACGCACACCCACAGAGGACCGATGATTGGCAGCCAGCATGCATATGTGCTACACTCACAGCAGGCAATGCTTCCTTTGGGACGCGATAAATCGGGTCCCTACTTTCGCGTGAGAGTCACCGGTTACTGCTGAACGGGGGGTATCATTGGACGACATCAAGAATTACTTGACAGATATGGATGGGGTCATCCTGCGGGGCACGGCGCTCATTCCTGGGGCGGCAGAGTTTGTGCAGCGGCTGCGGGC